>NZ_JASCPO010000004.1:0-92158 GCF_029960145.1 Pseudomonas sp. PS01299
CGCGGCCGCTGGCTGCTATTTTTCGATCTAAAAAAACAAGAAAAAAAGATCGCAGCCTGCGGCAGCTCCTACAGTCGTTTTGGGGGATCAGTTCTGGATCATCTCGCGGACTTTGGCGGTCAGCAGATCGAAAGTGAACGGTTTGGTGATCATCTGCATGCCCGGGTCGAGGAAACCACCGCGCACTGCCGCGTGCTCGGCATACCCAGTAATGAATAACACCTTCAGCCCCGGCCGATACTGCCGGCCGATTTCCGCCAGTTGCCGGCCGTTCATGCCTGGCAGGCCGACGTCACTGATCAGCAGGTCGATGCGCTGTGTCGAGTTGAGGATCGGCACGGCGCCGTCGGCATCGCCGGCTTCGACAAACGCATAACCCAACTCACTGAGCACCGCGCTGACCAGTACGCGTACGGCAGGGTCGTCCTCGACGATCAACACGGTTTCGCCATCCATTGCTTCCGGGGCCTGCTGAGCATCGGACACCGGATGCTCCAGCTCTTCGCCGCGAAAGCGCGGCAGGTACAGTTTGACCGTGGTGCCCTGATCGATTTCGCTGTCGATCGAGACGTGACCACGAGACTGCTTGCTGAAGCCGTAAATCATCGACAGACCCAGCCCGGTGCCCTGGCCGATCGGCTTGGTGGTGAAGAACGGATCGAACGCGCGGCTGACCACGCTCTGGGCCATGCCACTGCCGTTATCGGTGACGCTGAGCATCACGTAGTCGCCGGGTTCGAGATTCGGGTAGGCCTCGGTGAATTCCGGCTTAAGCACCTGATTGCTGGTTTCGACCACCAGTTTGCCGCCCTCGGGCATTGCATCGCGGGCGTTGAGTACCAGGTTGAGCAGGGCGCTTTCCAGTTGATTGGGATCCGCTTCGGCGATCCACAACTGGTCGTTGAGGCGCATGTCCAGCTGGATACTTTCGTTGAGGCTGCGCTGCAGCAGCTCGCCCATCGACAGCACCAGTGTGTTCATCTGCACGGCTTTGGAGTCCAGCGATTGCCGGCGGGAAAACGCCAGCAAACGGTGGGTCAGGCCGGCCGCGCGGTTGGCTGAAGTGACACCGAGATCGATCAGGCTGTCGAGGTCATCAAGGCGTCCGCGAGCCAGACGCCGGCGCAGCAGTTCAAGGCTGCCGATAATCCCGGTGAGCATGTTGTTGAAGTCGTGAGCGATGCCGCCCGTCAACTGACCGACCGCTTCCATTTTCTGTGACTGGCGCAGGGCTTCTTCGTTGTGGCGCAGTTGCGCGGTGCGTTCCTCGACCTGTTGCTCAAGGGTTTCCAGGGTCGATTGCAGTCGGCGTTCGCTTTCACTCAAATCGATCAGGCGGTCGCGGGCTTCGTACTGTCGTCGTCGCCCGCGCAGGGCGGTGGAGACCAGACTGACCAGGGTCGCCGGATGAAACGGGCGCTCAAGGAACGTGACGTTGCCCAGCAGTTTGCTCAGGCGCGAGGAGGGGCCCGGTTCCGGGCCGCCATGGTGGGTCAGCAAGACGATCGGCAGATCCGACCAAGCCGGTTGCTGTTCCAGAAAGTGCAGGAGCGTTTCCAGCTCGGGGCCGCGCAGGGCTTCGGTGGCAATTAACAAAAGTCCGGCGCCAGGCTCCAGTTCTGCGCACAGCGCGCCCAGATCCGGGGTGATGACGCCGCCGTAACCCGCCTCATTGAGGATCATCAGCGCCACTTGGCTGTCCCGGCCCATGGGCGCCAGAATCAGCGCCCGTTCCGGCAGTGATACGGAGGCTGTCACAAGGTTTCTTCCCGCAACAGCGGATTGCTCGCGCCGAGGTAAGTCGGCACGCCACGCAACACACCCTGGAACGCTTCCAGTGGTTCGCCGATGGTCATGCCCTGGCCCGAAATGCGGTATTCACGGATGGTCGATTCGTGGCTGCCGGTACGTTTCTTGATGATGGAAATGGCTCGGCGAACTTTGCCGATGGCTTCGAAGTAGCGCAGCAGGATCACTGTGTCGGCCAGGTAAGTGATGTCGACCGGCGCCTGCATGTCGCCGACCAGGCCATGCTGGGCAACGGTCATGAAGGTTGCCGCGCCTTTGCGGTTGAGGTACAGCAGCAACTCATGCATGTGCAGCACCAGGGCATTCTCTTCCGGCATCGCGGCCTGATAGCCGTTGATGCTGTCGATCACCACGGTCTTGATGTTGCCTTCGTCTACGCAACGACGTACCCGGTGCGAGAACTCGCCGGGGGACAGCTCGGCGGCGTCCACTTGATCGATCAGCAGGTTGCCGGTGGCTTGCAAGGCCTTGAGGTCGATGCCGATGTTTTTCATGCGCTCGAACAGCAAGCCCAGTTCTTCATCAAAGATGAACAGCGCCGCTTTTTCGCCCCGGGCCACTGCCGCAGCGGCGAAGATCATCGAAATCAGCGATTTGCCGGTACCGGCCGGGCCAAGAATCAGCGTGCTGGAGCCGGTTTCGACCCCGCCGCCGAGCAAGGCATCCATTTCCTGAATCCCGCTGCTCAATTGCAGGCGCGGGTAGTCGCTGCGGTGTTCGGCGGCGACCAGTCGTGGGAACACATGGACGCCGTCGCCCATGATGGTGAAGTCGTGGTAACCGCCACGGTATTTCTGGCCGCGATATTTGACGATGCGCACGCGGCGGCGCTCGGCGCCGTAATTGGGGGTCAGTTCTTCGAGGCGGATCACCCCGTGGGCGACGCTGTGCACGGTCTTGTCGAGGGACTCGGTGGTCAGGTCGTCAAGCAGCAGTACGGTGGCGTCGTAACGCACGAAGTAATGTTTGATCGCCAGAATCTGTCGGCGGTAGCGCAGCGAACTCTGCGCCAGCAGGCGGATCTCCGACAAGCTGTCGAGCACCACGCGGGTCGGCTTGAAGCGCTCGACCACTTCGAAAATCTGCTTGGTGGCTTCGCCCAGCTCAAGGTCGGACGAGTACAGCAGGCTTTGCTGATGCTCGGCGTTGAGCAGGCTTTCGGGTGGCGTCAGCTCGAAGATTTCAATGTTCTCGTTCAGCTCCCAGCCGTGGGAGGCCGCGCCTTGACGCAATTCACGCTCGGTTTCCGACAGCGTGATGTAGAGACAGCGTTCGCCGGCACGGGCGCCCGCCATCAGGAAATGCAACGCGACGGTGGTTTTGCCTGTACCGGGTTCACCTTCGAGCAAAAACACATGCCCTCGGGACAGACCACCGGCGAGGATGTCATCCAGGCCAATGATGCCGGTGGCGGCTTTTGCACTGATCAACTCGTTGGACGTAGACAAAGAATGCCCTCTCATGACTAGGGGAATCGAGGCAGCAGGCTGTATCAGCCGTCGTGCTCTACCTGATTACTTGACCGCTGCCAGTCATGACGGTTCCGATGTTTCGATATCAAAATGTCATTGAATCAGCGGGTAAGGGCTCAGAGTCCCTGCTGTAACGCCGGGTCATCAGGGTTCATCTGCTCCAGTTGCGCGAGCAGAATCTGCACGTTCTGCAACTGGCCGCTTTCCTTCCAGTAATTGATCAGCAGCACTCGCGCCTTGCGGTCGGCTGGGTGACGCTGGACGACTTCCTGCAACTGCTTTTGCGCCGCTTCCAGTTCTTCGGCGGCGTGCAGGGTGGTGGCGAGGTCGTAGCGGTAATCCTTGTTGTCAGGCTCAAGTTCCACCGCTTTGGACAAGCCGAGCAGGGCGAATTCACGCTGGCCGTGGTGCAACAGCCACAGCCCGAGCGCGTGTTGCAGGTAGGCGGAATCCGGTTGCGCCTGCAACTGTTTGGCGAGCAACTGGCGGGCGGCGTCGCTCTGACCCTGGCGGTCGAGGACATCGATCTGCATCACCAGTGCCGGCAGGTTGCCCGGTTCCAGCCGCAGGGTGTTGTCCAGCGCTTGTTGGGCCTGTTTGAGTTCGGCGTTGTGCAGATACAGGCGTGCCAGTTGCGCATAGGTGGCGGCGCTTTCCGGCTGTCCCTTGAGCGCTTGTTCCCAGCCATCGATCGCCTGCTGCAGCGGGGCGAAATACAGCCCCAGTTCATCCGGCGTCAGGCCCAGCAGGGCATTGATCGCAGCGAACCGTACGTTTTGGTCCTCATCGTCGAGCATCGGCCCGAGCAGCAGACTGCGTTGTCCGCCGGGCACCAGCCCGACCACACTTTGAATCGCCGCCAGCCGTACTTCGGGGGCTTCGTTTTGCAGATGGGCGTCGGCCAGTTTCAGCGCTTGCGGGCTCGGATAGTTGGGCAACTCGGCCAGCAGCCAGACACTGCGCTTGACCGACAGGTCCGGGCGACCCAATTGCTGATACAACTGCCGCGCGGCTCCCGGCTGACCGGAACGGGCGGCCGTCAGGGCTTCGCTGTAGCCGCGCTTGATCGCTTCCGGCACCACCGGGGCGGTGGAGCGCAGGGATAACCAGGCAATGACGACGAGCAGCACAAGGCCAAGGCTGATGAGCAGGTAGCGGCGGGACTGAGGCATGCAGATTTCCGTGAACTGGCGTTCTATAGCAGAACGGCAAGCTTCGACCAGCGAGGGCCGTGAGTCAAACCCCGTGCATGCGAATCGCCCTACAACATCTGTCGATTCAGTTACCCATCAGGCATTCGATGCAGAGTCTACGCTTGCAGGAGTCGCTTCAATGAGAGCCCCCATGCAAGCCCTGCGCAATTATTTCCAGGTCGTGATCCATCCCGGTCAGGCTGTCCTGCTGTTTGCCCTGCGCACCATTGCCGCCGGGCTGTTGACGCTGTATCTGGCGTTTCTGTTCGATCTCGACCAACCCAAGTGGTCGATCATGGCCGTCGTGATTGTCAGCCAGCCGTTGGCCGGCATGGCGCTGGCGCGTAGTTTCGGACAAGTGATTGGCACCACGCTGGGTGCTGCGGTGGCGGTGTTGATCATGGCGATATTCCCGCAGGCGCCGCTTCCGTTCATCACAACGCTGGCACTGTGGCTGGCGCTCTGCACCGCGGGTGGCACATTGCTGCGCTATACCAGTTCTCAGGCATTTGTGCTCAGTGGTTATACCGCCGTGGTGGTGGCATTGCTGGCCATTCCCGACCAGGATGGCACCTTTCTGCTGGCTGTCACCCGCGTTACCGAAACCTTGCTGGCCGTAGCGTGCGTCTGCGTGGTCAGCCTGCTCACTGCGCGTCCAGAAGCAGTTGCCAAAGGTTACTTCGCCAAGGTCGATCAGGTGATCAAACTGGCTGCCAGTCACTCCGCTGCGGTGATTCGCACAGAAGAAAGTGAAGCCGACTTTCAGCGCCGTCAGATGCAGTTGCTCGGTGAAATCAGCGCGCTCGAAGGGTTGCGCCGCCATCTGTATTTCGATGCCCCACGGTTGCGCGGTGCCGACAATCTGGTGCTGCTGTTGGGTAATCAACTGATGTTGCTGACCTCGCGTTTGACTGCATTACGTCATCAGCGCGAATTGCTCACCGAACGTTGGGAGGGCGATCTTCCTCTGGACGTACAGCGCTTGCGTGCAGAAGAGCTCGCACTTCTCGACCAGTTGGCGCAGTTGGGCCGAGCGCTGCCCGCCGAGCGGCGGCATCAATTCATCACGCTGCAGCAGCAGTTTGAAGCCTTGGCGTATGAGGCCGAACAACTGACCGAAGACATGAGCGCTATCCTGCGTTCGCTGGCGTGGGCGTTACGCTGGGAGCAGGCGCGGCTGTTGCAGCAACTGGAGCAGATTCTGGAGTTGAGTGATGCCATTCAGGAAGGGCGCGAAGCCAGTTGTCTGTATCGCGGTCAGGCCAGCCCGCTGCATCTTGATTTCACACTGGCTTCAATGAACGCCATCCGCGCCTTTACCGCATTACTGGTAGCCGGGTTGATCTGGATCGAAACCGCCTGGGATGGCGCGCGGGGCGGGATGATTCTGGTGGGGATTCTCTGTTCGCTGATGGCGACATTCCCGCGGCCACTGATGGCCGCGCAGAGTTACGCGCGTGGGTTGGGACTGGCACTGGTGGTCTCGGCGTTCTATCAATTCATGCTGGTGCCGACCATCAGTGATTTCGAGCCATTGGCGTTGATGCTGGCACCGCTGCTGTACGTGATCGCTGTCGGTTTGGCGAGCCCGACGACCGCGGGCATTGGTATGGGCCTGGGGTTGTCGAGTTTCCTCCTGCTCGGCCCACAGAATGTCGGCACCGGGCAGAACACTGCAATTCAATGGTTCGAATTCGCCGGCGCCTATGTCAGCGCGGCGATGCTCGCTTTGATGGTCTATGCATGGATTTTCCCGTTCCGTCCGGCATTGCGTCTCCGCCGCTTTTATAACGAGGCGCGTGAGCAAGTTTATGAACTGACCAAAAAACCGGCCACCGATGAACAGCAATTCGCTTTCGAAAGCCGTATGGTCGACCGACTGACCAGCATGCTTGGCTTGCTGCCGGCCGTGAGCGAGCGCGCCATGCAGCTGCTCTATGAAATCAGTCTGGCGTGCGTCGCATTGGGCGTAGCAATGCATCAACTCCGGCAGCAGGCACAGAACAATGCACTGCTGACGGACGCGTTCAGCCAGCAATTGGCTTCGGCGCTGCGCAAGACCGGCCGTTTTGTGGCCGGGCGCCAGCACGTGCAATTGCAAGCGTTGTTGACCTCGCTCCAGCTATTGGGTGATGAGCTGGACGAGTTGCACGTCGCCAGCCACGAACATTTGTGGTCGGTGTTTCGCATGCGCGTGGCGCTGTTGATCGTCGTGTCTTTCCTGAAACGCCACGGCGAATACCTGCAACTTAACGTCTCGGAAGGAGAACCGGCCCTTGCCCATTGATTTCGAAATGGGTGGCGTTTATCTGCCACCCATTGCCCAGGCCCTATTGCTGGCGATACCGATATTTATGCTCCTGGACTGGTGTTTGCGACGTCTGGGTGTGTTGCGACTGGTCTGGCACGAGGCGCTGTTTGAGGGCGCCTTGTATGCATGCGTTTGTGCCTCGCTGATTTTGCTGATGGGAGCCTGATGCCTTGAAAGTGTTACTCGCTCGAACAACGACATTAGCGGTGGTGTTGCTGGCCATCGTGCTTGGCTGGTTTGCCTGGGAGCATTACACCCGTGCGCCTTGGACGCGGGATGCGCGGGTGAGGGCGGATGTGGTGACGCTATCAGCCGATGTTTCCGGGCGTATCGTCAGCCTCGTGGTGCAGGACAACCAGCATGTCGACAAGGGGCAATTGCTCATGGAGATCGATCCGGCGCGCTACAGCCTGGCAGTCGAGCATGCGCGGCGTTCGGTCGAGGTGGCGAAGGCGACGCTGGGTCAATCACAGGCATCCATCGTCGCCAGTGAAGCGCTGCTCAAACAACGCCAGAGCGAAGAGCGGCGCCGGCGTACGCTCAAGCAGGGTTTTGCAATTTCCGGGGAAGAATGGGAGAAGTCCAATACCGATGTGGCGGTGGCTCAGGCTGATCTGTTGCGCAATCAGGCCAATCTCGGGCTGGCCGAGGCCAATGTGCAATTGGCGATTGCTGCACTGACTCAGGCGGAACTGGACTTGCAGCGTACTCGTGTCGAATCGCCGGTCAGCGGTTACGTCACTAATCTGCTGACCCGACAGGGTGATTACGCGGTTGCGGGTGGTGCACTGCTGGCACTGGTCGACAGCGATTCGTTCTACGTCAGCGGTTACTTTGAAGAGACCAAATTGCCGCGAATCGAGGAGGGGGACCGCGTGCGCGTGCAGTTGATGAGCGGAGAAACCTTTGGTGGCACGGTCCAGAGCATCGCCTTTGCCATCGCCGACCGGGAAAACGCCACGGGTGGCCGACTGCTGGCCAATATCAATCCGAGTTACACCTGGGTGAAGCTGGCGCAGCGGGTGCCGGTGCGCATCGGCATTGATGGTGACTATGCCGGCAAGAATCGATTAAGGGCCGGTACGACAGCCACTGTCACTGTTCTGGAAGCGCAAAACCATCAGGCGAAAAAAAGCCCCGCGACCGAATGATACGCGGGGCAAAAAAATTGGTTGGTTGCGGCCAACCAAAGGAGCTCTTTAACAACTATTACTTACTGGCGACGGTTTCCGGCTGCCAGCCACCACCCAAGGCCTTGTAGATCGCGACGATGCCGCGATACAGATCAACTTCGGCCTGTGCCTGGCTGTCTTCGGCATTCAGGCGTTCGCGCTGAGCATCGAGCAGCACGAGGAAGTCGGTGGTGCCTTCGCGGTAGCGGATTTCCGCCAGATCGGCAGCCTTGCGGCTCGATTCACTCTGACGAATCAGCGAGATCAGCCGTTGCTGACGCTTGCCGTAATCGCTGAAGGCGTTTTCCGATTCTTCCAGCGCCAGCAACACCTGTTGCTCGTAGGTGGCGAGTGCGCCTTCGGCGTCGGCATCGGCGCCGCGCAGACGCGCGCGCACGCTGCCCAGATCGAACGCCGCCCAGGTGATGCTCGGGCCGAGTGCCCAGGCGTTGGCCGCAGAGGAGCCGATCTGCGAACCACGCCCGGCCGTCCAGCCGAGGAACCCGCTGAGGCTGACCCGTGGAAACAGATCAGCCTTCGCCACACCGATTCGCGCGGTGGCCGAGGCCAGTTTGCGTTCGGCGCTGAGGATGTCCGGCCGGCGTTGCAGCAGTTCACCCGGATCGCCGATCGGCAGGGCCTTGGCAATCGCCGGCAAGTCTTTCGGGCTCAGATCCACGGTCAGTTTGTCGGGACGTTCACCCAACAGAGTGGCGATGCGGTTTTTCTGCCGAACCTGTTCCGCCTGCAATTGCGGCACGCTGGCTTCGACCGAGGCCAGACGCGCATCGGCACGTTCGACGTCGAGCTGATCGCCCACGCCGGCGTCACGCAGGCTGATGGTGATCTTGCGCGACTCCTGCTGGTTCTCCAGGTTGGCCACGGCGATCTTCTCGCGCAATTGCGCACCGCGCAGTTGACCGTAGGCGTCCACCAGTTCGGCAATCATGGTGACTTGCAGTTGGTACAGATCGGCTTCGGCCGCCTGCTGGTCGGCGTCGCTGGCTTCCAGATTGCGCTGGATACGCCCGAACAGGTCGAGTTCCCAGGCCATGTCCAGCCCCAGGTCGTAGCGTTCGCTGTTGACCCGTTTGGTGGTCTGGCCGGGGATTTGCCCCTTGGCCAGATCACTGCTCGCGCGGCTGGTGATGGTCGGCATCGCATCGTTGCTGACGTCGTCGCGGATCGCCCGGGCGGCTTTCCAGCGGGCGAACGCCACGCGCAGTTCACGGTTGCCTTGCAGCGATTGCGTCACCAACTGGTTGAGGGTCGGGTCGTCGAATTGCTGCCACCAGATGCCTTCGAACTTCGAACGGTCAAAGTTCTTCTGACCGGCAGCGCCGTCGGTGGCGGTCGTGATGTTGGCCGCCTCCGTCGCCGGGGTCTTGTAGTCAGGGCCGACGGCGCAGGCGCTCAATGCCAGCACCAGCAGACTCGGCAGGAAGACTTTCAGACTCATTATTGCGCCTCCAGTGGCTTTTGAAGAGCTTGCGCCTTGGCCGCTTTGCGGGCTTCGCCACGCTCGACGAAATTACGGATCAACACGTAGAACACTGGCGTCAGCAACAGACCGAAGAAGGTTACCCCGAGCATCCCGGAGAACACCGCCACACCCATCGCGTGACGCATCTCGGCACCGGCACCGCTGGAGAACACCAGTGGCACCACACCCATGATGAACGCGAAGGAGGTCATCAGGATCGGCCGCAGACGCAGGCGGCAGGCTTCCAGTACCGCAGCCAGCGGATCGAGACCTTCCAGCTGTTTATCCTTGGCGAACTCGACGATCAGAATCGCGTTCTTGCACGCCAGGCCCACCAGTACGATCAGGCCGATCTGGGTGAAGATGTTGTTGTCGCCGCCGGAGACAATCACCCCGGTGATGGCCGACAGCAGGGTCATCGGTACGATCAGGATCACCGCCAGTGGCAGGCTCCAGCTTTCGTACTGCGCCGCGAGCACCAGGAATGCCAACAATACGCAGAGCGGGAACACGAACAGCGCGGTGTTACCGGACAGAATCTGCTGGTAGGTCA
The DNA here is from genome assembly GCF_029960145.1 of Pseudomonas sp. PS01299. Lineage (NCBI taxonomy): Bacteria > Pseudomonadati > Pseudomonadota > Gammaproteobacteria > Pseudomonadales > Pseudomonadaceae > Pseudomonas > Pseudomonas sp. PS01299. The sequence goes on from NZ_JASCPO010000004.1 coordinate 9,994, forward strand.
GGTCGGTCCACTCGTAGGTCATGCCGTTCGGCAATTCATCCTTGAGCAGTTTCTCGATGGCTTTTTCGGCCTGGCCGGAGCTGTAGCCGGGGGCTGCCGCACCGTTGATTTCCGCAGTGATGAAGCCGTTGTAGTGCATCACGCGATCCGGACCCGAGGTGTCGCTGACCTTGATGAAGGTCGCCAGCGGGATCATTTCGCCCTTGTTGTTGCGCACTTTCAGTTGACCGATCTGGTCGGATTCGAGGCGGAACTGTTGCTCAGCCTGAACGTTGACCTGATAGGTGCGTCCGAAACGGTTGAAGTCGTTGGCATACAGCGAACCCAGGTAAATCTGCAGGGTGTCGAAGATGTCGCTGACGGCCACGCCGTGGGTCTTGGCTTTTTCGCGGTCGATGGCAGCATCGACCTGGGGTACGTTCACGGTGTAGCTGGTGAACAGCCCCGCAAGCTCAGGCACGCTGTGGCTCTTGGTGATGATGTTCATCGTCTCTTTGTACAGCTCGTCGTAGCCCAGGTTGCCCCGGTCTTCGATTTGCAGACGGAAACCGCCAATGGTGCCCAGACCTTGTACCGGCGGAGGCGGGAAGATCGCCATGTACGCTTCCTGAATGTTCGCGTACTGACCGTTCAAGGCCCCGGCGATGGCACCGGCGGACATGCTCGGGTCTTTACGCTCGTCGAACGGTTTCAGGGTCACGAACACGATGCCGGCGTTCGGGCTGTTGGTGAAGCCGTTGATCGACAGGCCCGGGAACGCTACGGCGCTTTCCACGCCCGGCTGTTTCAGCGCCAGGTCGGACATGCGCTTGATCACGTCTTCGGTGCGATCCAGGCTCGCGGCGTCCGGCAGTTGCGCGAAGGCCACCAGGTATTGCTTGTCCTGGCCAGGTACGAAACCGGTCGGTGTGCTGGAGAATCCGAAGAACGTCAGCACCATCAGGCCTGCATACAACAGCAGGGCGATGCCGCTGCCACGGATGACCCGGCGCACAGTACCGACGTAACCGTGACTGGCCTTTTCAAAGAAGCGGTTGAACGGACGGAACAACCAGCCACCAAAGATCTTGTCGAGCACTTTGGAGAAGCGGTCTTTCGGCGCGTCATGACTTTTCAGCAACACAGCGGCCAGCGCTGGCGACAGGGTCAGCGAGTTGAACGCGGAGATCACGGTCGAGATCGCAATGGTCAACGCAAACTGCTTGTAGAACTGCCCGGTGAGGCCGGAGATGAACGCCGCCGGAACAAACACCGCACACAGCACCAGCGCGGTTGCGATGATCGGGCCGGTCACTTCACGCATCGCCCGTTTGGTCGCTTCGACCGGGGTCAGTCCGAGCTCGATATTCCGTTCGACGTTCTCCACCACCACGATGGCGTCGTCCACCACGATCCCGATCGCCAGTACCAGGCCGAACAGCGACAGGGCGTTGAGCGAGAAACCGAACAGGTGCATGACTGCAAACGTACCGATCAACGATACCGGCACCGCCACCAACGGAATGATCGAGGCGCGCCAGGTCTGCAGGAACAGGATCACCACCAGCACCACGAGGATCAGCGCTTCGAAGAGGGTGTGAACCACCGCCTCGATCGAGCCGCGTACGAAGATCGTCGGGTCATAGACGATGCTGTAGTCCATGCCTTGCGGGAAGCCTTTCTTCAGCTCTTCCATCTTGCCGCGAACTTCGTTCGAGATATCGATGGCGTTGGAGCCTGGACGCTGGAAGATCGGGATCGCTACAGCGGGCTGGTTGTTCAGCAGCGAACGCAGGGCGTACTGGCTGGAACCCAGCTCGACGCGCGCGATGTCCTTCAGACGAGTGATTTCACCGTTATCGCCTGCGCGAATGATGATGTTCTCGAACTCTTCTTCAGTGACCAGACGGCCCTGAGTGTTGACCGAAAGCTGGAAGCTCTGGGCATTCGGGGCAGGGGGCGCACCGAGTTGACCGGCAGCGACCTGACGGTTCTGTTCACGAATTGCGGTCACCACGTCGGTGGCGGTCAGGTTGCGCGAAGCAGTCTTGTTCGGATCGAGCCAGACCCGCAGCGAGTAGTCGCCCATACCGAACAGCTGCACGTCACCGACACCACCCAGGCGCGCCAGCTCATCCTTGATGTTGAGGATCGCGTAGTTGGACAGGTAGAGCATGTCGTAGCGTTTGTCCGGCGAGGTCAAGTGCACAACCATGGTCAGGTCGGGCGAGGCTTTGTCGACGGTGATACCGATGCGCGTCACTTCTTCGGGAAGTTTCGGCTCGGTCCGGGTCACCCGGTTCTGCACCTGCACCTGCGCGTTGTCCAGGTCGGTGCCCAGGGCGAAGGTGATGGTCAGGGTGATCTTGCCGTCAGCGGTGGACTGCGAGGACATGTACAGCATGTTCTCGACGCCGGTGATGGCTTGCTCCAGCGGAGCGGCCACGGTTTCACCGATGACTTTGGGGTTGGCGCCCGGGAAGTTGGCACGCACCACCACGGTCGGTGGCACGACTTCCGGGTATTCGCTGATCGGCAGCTGGAACAGCGAGATCGCACCGGCGATCAGGATCAACAGCGAGAGCACCGCTGCGAAGATCGGCCGTGAAATGAAGAATTGGGAAAAATTCATCGGAGTTGTCGTCCCTTAACCGCGTGGGGTCGTAGCGGCCAGCTTCACAGCCGTACCCTGTGCACCCTTGGCAGGTGCGACTTTGGGCAGGTTGCTGGCTTCCAGCGCTTGACGTTGTTGAGCCAGAGCGGCAATGGTCTGCTCGCTGGCCATCGGGATCACTTCAGGCGTCACCGGCGAACCCGGACGTACCCGCTGCAGACCCTTGACGATGATCGTGTCGTCCTTGTTCAGACCGGTGCGCACAATGCGCAGGCCTTCGATTTTCGGCCCCAGTTCGACGGCGCGGTAAGCGGTCTTGTTGTCCGCATCCATCACCAGCACGAACTTCTTGCCCAGATCGGTACCGACCGCTTCGTCGTTGATCAGCATGGCGTTGTAGGTGCCGCTGCCGACCAGTTTCAGACGTGCATACAGGCCAGGGGTGTAGGTGCCGTCGCTGTTGTCGAACACCGCACGACCACGGATGGTGCCGGTCTTCGGGTTGACCTGGTTGTCGACGAAGTTCATCTGACCGAGGTGCGGGTTGCCGTCCTCGTTGGACAGGCCCATGTACACCGGGGTAGTGGCGCCACGTTGGCCGTTGCGGGCGAGTTGGGTGTATTTGAGGAACACACGCTCGTCGGCGTCGAAGTAGGCGTAGACCTTGTCGGTGGAAACCACGCTAGTCAGCGGGGTGGTGTCGGCAGTCACCAGGTTACCGGCGGTGATCTCGGCACGGCTGACGCGGCCACTGATCGGTGCGGTGACGCGGGTGAAGCTCAGGTTCAGCTTGGCCAGATCCAGTTGCGCCTGCAGGGCGCCGACGGCGGCGCGGGCTTCCTGGGCAGCGCTGGTACGCGAATCGGCCAGTTCAGCGGAGATCGCGTTGCTCGCACGCAGACGTTCGCCACGCCCGGCTTCGTTTTCACTGCGAGTGGCATTGGCGCGGGCCTGGGCTACCAGGGCTTCGAGGCGGCGCACTTCAGCCTGGAAAGGACGCGGATCGATCTGGAACAGCAGGTCGCCTTTCTTGACCAGCGCACCTTCGGTGAACGCCACCTCGTCGATCTGGCCAGAGACCCGAGGACGGATTTCAACAGTTTCCGGCGCTTCGAGGCGCCCGGTGAATTCGTCCCACTCGTTGACCGGTTGTTCCAGCACCTTGGCCACGCTGACTTTAGCAGCGGGCATAGTGGCGGCAGTCTCCGGAGTCTTGCCGCAAGCGCTCATCACCAGCACGGCCAGCATGGCCAAGGGGAAGCGCAAATGTTTGAGTGACTGTTCCATGGAATCATCCGCCAATGTATTGAAGATGGGCGGATGATGCTCGGCGGGCTGTGATGGCACGAATCGAATGAAGCAAAGGTAACTATCATTCGGAATGATATAAGACCGATTCGAGCCCTCTAGCATGCACCTTTCGTTAGGGGGCTATCAATCTTTTCAACGCAATTCTGTGTTGCTGCCAATGCAATGATCGATATTGACGACGAGACAGGATCAGCAGCGAAACCTCTTACTTCCTCGGCATGGTCGAGCGCTTCACCGGTCTTTTGCTGCTCAACAGGCGTCGCGCAGCTTGTACCGCGCGCTCGGAGAGCATTTCCATGCGCGGTGATTGCAGCGCCCACGCATGCCAGTAAAGCTCAACATCAGTGAAATGCCCCGGCGCGACATCCACCAGCTCCCGATTTTTCAGCAAGTCGCTGACCTGCATGTGCGGCACCATTCCATAACCCAGTCCACGGCGTATGGCTTTGAGGCGTGCCTCCGGAAGTGACAGGTAGTGCGTGGGATAAGCGTCTGCGGTAAGACCGAAACGCGACTGCATGAAATCCGACTGCAAGGTGTCCTTGCGCGAATAGGCGAATACCGGCGCCTTACGTGCAGTCGCGCGAGTCAGGCCCTTGGCAAACCAGCGCTGCTGAAACGCGGGCGATGCGACCAACTGATAGCGCATCGACCCCAGCAACTCGGCAAAACATCCCCGCATAGGCTGTGAACGCGTGCCGATGCAGCCAATAACCTGACCACTTTCCAGCAAGGCATAGGTGTGATCCTGATCGTCGACCACAACGTCGAGCAAAATATTCTCGCTGACGAAGATCTCGGCCAGTGCCGGAAAGAACCAGGTCGCCAGCGTGTCGCCATTGACCGCAATCACCACGCGCAGGTGATCCTGTTCATCGCCGCTCAGCTCGTTGAGCAGTTCCTCTTCAAGCACGGTTGCACGGCGCAGATAGAGCATCAGTTTTCTACCTGCCAGCGTCGGCTCGCACGGGCGCCCGCGCACCACAACCGAGCTGCCCAGACGCACTTCAAGGGCGTGTATGCGTTGCGACACCGCCGACGGCGTCACGTTTAGTCGTTCCGCAGCTTTCTCGAAACTGCCGCTGTCGACCACAGCGAGGAACGCCTGCATCTGTTTTGCGTCGAGTTGCATGGCTGTCGCTCTGGATAAGTATTTCTAATCTTTGCTGAAAGATACTGCGTTTTTCTTCACTTAAACATATGGCTGCTCAATCATTGCTCTGCGGTGACAGTGAGCGGCTTCAACCTGCACAACACACTGCACCGGGTGTCATCCGAACTTTCGCATGACAGCAATGAGGCTTGATTCAAAGAGAAGGGTGGGCGTGATGAGCAATCAAATATCCAGCGTCCGATACTGGCCATGAAACTCAATATGATCATCGCTGTGAGCGCAATTGCATTGGTCGGCAACTATGTCTGGCAGTCCCATGACCTGAAACTCGGTCCCTACGAGTACCAGGTCTCGGCAAAGACACTGCAGTCCCGACACACGCACTCCGAGGCCCGTCGGATGGCCCTTGATGGCGCCGAGAAAAAATGTGCATCGCTCGGCAAGCAGATCGACGTGTTTGACGTGCAATCGCGCCTGCCGCTCGATCCTGCGAATGAAGTAACCAATGTGACATTCGTCTGCAAGTAAGCAGCCCTTAATCAATCGGCGGTACACACTATGAAATTATTGATGATTGCGTTGTTTGCGACGCTGTTGAGCGCCTGTGTGACATCTGTGCAGGACTGGTCCAGGCCCGGCGCCAGTGCTGCTGATATCCAGCACGATAAAGCTGAATGCCAGTATCAGGCCAAGGCCGCGACCGCCAGCTACCATTCAACCCCGGCAGCGAACGATAAAACCCACGGCATGGGCAGCGCCGTGGGTGACGGGATTGTCATAGCGGAGAAACAGATCGACCTGACCAATGACTGCATGCGCGTCAAAGGTTACTCGGGCCAGTGAACAAGGCAGATTGATTGATCAAGACCTCGTATGCTCTACCGCATTGGACCCGATCAGTGTGGCTTGACCCTCTGATGGTGCGTCCCCTGAACGTCGACACATTCGGCAATCGGTATCAAGACACCGACAGATGGGCACAGATCGCTTGCGTACAATTACGCGCGATCATCAAAGAGTAATACGACGTTTAAATGAGTGATTCTACGGCGACAAACAACGGCAACTGGTACGCAGTCATTGCCTTGGCACTGGCTGCGTTCGTGTTCAACACCACCGAGTTCGTCCCGGTCGGTCTGTTGAGTTCGATCGGCAGCAGCTTCGACATGTCGACTGCGCAGGTCGGCCTCATGTTGACCATCTATGCGTGGGTGGTGTCTTTGACGTCGCTGCCGATCATGCTGCTGACGCGCAACGTCGAGCGGCGGAAATTGCTGATTGTGCTGTTCGGGATGTTTATCGCCAGTCACATTCTGTCGAGTCTGGCGACCAGCTTCGGTGTACTGCTGGTGAGCCGGATCGGTGTGGCGTTGTCGCATGCGTTGTTCTGGTCGATCACCGCGTCTCTGGCCGTGCGCCTGGCGCCACCGGGCAAGCAGGTTCAAGCCTTGGGCTTACTTGCAACCGGTACTTCGCTGGCTATGGTGCTGGGTATTCCCCTCGGTCGCTTGTTGGGCGAGGCCATGGGCTGGCGTACCACGTTCATTGTGATTGCCGGCTTTGCCGCAGCGCTGGTGTTCTGCCTGGCGAAGGTACTGCCGCTGCTGCCCAGCCAGAACTCAGGCTCGCTCAAGAGCCTGCCGATATTGCTGAAGCGACCTGCGCTGGTGGCCGTCTATGTTCTGACGGCTCTGGTGGTGACGGCACAGTTCACCGCTTACAGCTACATCGAACCGTTCGTACTGACCGTGGCCAACATGAGCGGCGACGTGGTGACGCTGCTGCTGTTGCTATTCGGCGGTGCCGGTATCTTCGGCTCGCTGCTGTTCAGCTACCTGCACAGCTATAACCCCCAGCGCTTTCTGATCATCTGCGTATCGGTGCTCGCCTTGTGCCTGGCTTTGCTGTTGCCGTTGAGCGGCAACGTCTCCTACCTCGGCGTGCTGAATGTGTTCTGGGGTATGGCGATCATGGGCTTCGGGCTGGCGTTGCAGTCGAAAGTCCTGGTACTGGCACCGGACGCCACCGACGTGGCGATGGCGCTGTTTTCAGGCATCTACAACATCGGTATCGGCGGCGGGGCACTGCTGGGCAGTTGGGTCGGCAGCCAGTTTGGTTTTGCTTACATCGGGGTGGTGGGCGGAATGCTGGCGGCTTCGGCGCTGGCGTTTTACTGTTTGTCGATTTATCGACTCGCCCGGTCCGGGGCCTGAGCTCGCGGACTTCCGTTCGCCGCCGGGCGCATTTCATTTCGAGGTTGCCTGCTCAATGCGCAGGCAACTCGAGACTGTCCGGGTCGCCAAAAAACATTTTGACTTGGCTCTAGCTCGGTAGTTTCAGTTTGAAAAGATCTTAATATGCCCCCAATTTTGCCCCCACTCAGACGCCGTACATGAGCGATCACGAATGGCGATTCCTAACGAAATCCAGTATGGCTCTGGGTGGCTTTGAGTGTACGCCCAAACTGGGGTTGGCTGGGGGGGGGAGGGAAGTGACACGTTCAGAGGTTCTCCCTCGGTGAACTGGAAACCAAAGCAGGTTATGCGCAGCCCAATTCTTGTTCGGCCCTGCTAATGCAAAGTGACCGGTTCGGTTTCGACACGTGTCGGGTAGCGAGGCGCAGCACGCGGGCGGTCGAATGCGAGCGCCCGCGTGCCCAGGTACCGCTTATGCCGACGCCGGCCTTGGCTCTGCGATTACATCAGGGGCGTCTAGTGCCTTAGTGTCGATGCGGTGGAATAGGAGCTTGCCTTTGTTTTGATCGAACATATCAACGGTAGCTAACGGAATAGCCGTGATTAGAACACGGGTAGCTGAATGATCATCGTCAATGGCTTTTACCTGCAGAGCGATAAGGTTATTAGTTTGAAGTCAAATGGACCGATTGAGCACCCAAACGAGAAGACCGTCGCCAGAGCCACCTACCATCCAATTCAAAATTCGCGCGCGTCAGGTGCGACATAACCAGGAGCAAGGATCGCGTTCTTGACACCGTACAGTGCCAAGGGATCGGACAACCACAACCTATATTCTGGCCCCCTTAGACTGTGATCTGGTGAACAGTCCACGCTCCACTTACGTAGGGTGTAGCCCGCCGTAGCCGCCCGAAGTTTCAGCGACAGCATTCCATCAACCATTGCGTAATCCATGAGCGTGACTTCCGGTCGCGGTTGATCAGGGTGAGGGATAAGTGTCAGCTCAACGATCCTTGTCCACTGAATGTCTTGATCGCTCGTCTCGTGAACAGCAACGGCATCATCGGGAAGAGGGCTTGCCTTGCGGATCCGGGTGATGACGAAATCTCGGAACTCGCCCGACTTCCTGTCAAACCCACGGACGTGCCAGCGAAGTCCATTGTCGACCAGAGAAAAAGGCACGATGACGCGCTGGCTGGATCCGTTCAGCGACTCGTAATCAATCTGCAGGGGGCATTTCTGGTGAATCGCCTGGGTGACGTGGCCTAGGATATCGAGCTTCGGCCACGTCAGCTGATCGGGAAAATCGACCGTAATCCCAGGCGTGGTGTTTCTGGGTTCCCCGTCACCGAGCCCCTTGGTGATCCAGATCAGCGCGTGTTCCGCGGTGGGGTCAAATAGGCTCTTGAAGGATTCACTGGCTTTGTAGAGGCGCGAACTCGCGTCATACACCAGGTTGTGTTTACTGAGCGTTTTGTACAGCGCGATGTCACGACTGGCCGCCGCTTCCTGAATGTCAAAGCGCTCGATCAAGTGCTGACGCTTGAGTTCACCCAGCATGCGCAATCTGAGATCTATGAAGGCGAGACGGTCTCGTTGTGGCTGACTGAGGTTCTCAAGCATGGTCGAACTTTTTGTAGTGAAGGGGATTGCCATACTACACCATCATCAATAGACTTCCTGCAAGCTTATCAAATTGATGACCATTTAAGAGTGGCGTTGACCTCTCTACTGAGCAGATGAAAGCCCCATGCCAAACGAACAGTTGCCCGATGCATCCGATTCGCTGGGCGAGCCCAAGAACGAGTTGATCGACTTATCGCCTCAGTTGCGAAATCAGCGGTTGCTGGAACCAATGAACCAGCTCCATGCGACTCGTAACTTCCATCAAGACGAGGCTGGAGAGCCGCTATTTGATGGGCTGGACACCCACTACCTGTGCATGGCCACCCTCAATTTCATGATGGAGGGATCCGCAGTTGGCGCGGGGTACAGCATGGCGGATGTGCACTCCTATGTGAGTTCACTGATCAGTCGGATCCGGCCAGAAAAAACCAGCTCAGCGTGTGCAAAGGCAGCCGATGTCGTGATTGGCTGCCTGAGTAATAAAGCCGAGAACTATAAAGAATTCGAATTCACCTACTTTCATGCCCCCACTCTGCAAACCCTCGTGTACCGCTTTCGCCTGGTCACTCTTGAGCCGGATCTTGATGACGTCTATCGGTATCGCCCCTCACCGGAGGGTTATTTGCTTCTGATCGGCATGCTGAATGTGGACGTTGAAGATCAGCAGATTCTCATGGAAAAGATGCTGCAGATCCTGATCGAGAGGGGGCGTTTTGAGCAGGCAGCGGAGTTCGCCAAACGCGCCATGGTGCTTTCCATTGAGCATCGGCAACACATTCATGGGCAAATTACTCAGGCGATTCGCGCACCGGGAACGGTGAGATGGACTACGGACATCAAGCCTCGATTAGACGACTCCCGCCAGCATGTCAAAGCTCGCCAGGAGGAAGAGGGGCGATTGCTCATGGCGATTCGCAACAAGATTGGTGAAGTAGAAAACATCAAGAGCAAGCTAGAGCTTTCAAGCCTGCATGACTTGTTGTCGAAGGCAGGCAACGTAAGAGCCCGGCTGCAGCTGGAGGTCAGCAGCGCCGAAGGGCGTTTCATCGAAGCTCAGACAGCCGCGTTTCGTGCCCGCAAATCTTCGGGCATTCCTGATCTTGAGACACATCTTCTCCCGCAAGCAATGATCCGCCCAGGCGCGCAGTTGGCTGTGGCGGCCGAGGAGCTAATTGTCAGTTTGTTCCCGGCAGTGTTTCCCAAAACACCTGATTTATCGAACCTGCTTAGCATCCTGCTGGAGCGACGTCAGTTAACCAAGGACGCAGATGACGACGAGGATGACGACGAGATCGAGCCGTTCCAGGTCTGGCCGGATCCTTTTCCAGATCAATTGGTTGTCAAAATTTCTCAATGGCTATCCGCAAAATTTGAAGAAAACCGTTCTTGGCGGATTGATGAACTGATAGATGCGGGAGCGAACGAAGGCTTCAGTGCGATTGAGCAGCAGTGCATTGCGTTCTGCCTTTACCGCAGCTTCCCCGACAGCGAATCAGAATTTGAAAACCACCATGCGGTGCTCGATGGTGAATACGAAACCTGGGTGGTCCGAGGCGACAACCTCAGATTCGACGTCAAGACAAAGGTTTAGGAGGTTCATTTGGATAACCAGAACAGCGCCGCAGCACGTCTGATTTATCGGGCACTTAATCTAAGTGCGACCCCGGCCAATGACGTGGAGTATCGCGAGCTATTGGCTCGGTACCGTGCTAGCCCAGAACTGCAGCAGGTCCTTGCGCAAATTGCTGAAGGGATGGAACTGATGGTGCTCGATGTCAGCGAGCGTGGCTTGATCATCGCCCCGGCACGCAAGGAAAGTCGCTTCTCGATTCGACTTGGTGATCTACGCAAAAACTTGTCTGAAGACCAGCGTGTCGCGCTGGCGCTGAGCTTCCTGGCCATCTGCGCGGTGTTTTATCCAACGACCGCTTTGATTGAAGATGACAGCCGGTTTCCAATGCCGGCGACGTTGGCCATGTTCAGGGACACCTTGACTGGCTTGTCCGGGCGCATGAATGCACTCGAAGATTCCGATGATTATTCCCGAGAGGAGCTGCGACCAGGCTGGAGCTACATTCACAGCCTGCCTACTTCGATCCCCCAAGCCGATCGCGCGTCGCCAAACTCGATTGAAGGGTTGGTGCGCATGGCACTGAACTACCTGATTGAGTACGGGCTGGTGAATAACGTGGGGCCCCAGGATGAGGGCGAAGCGGTTGAATACACCGCCACCCATCGACTGCGCATTCAGCTGCGTGAACGGACGCTACCGCGACTATTTGACTATGTGCGTTCCGGCGCAACGGCCTGAGGATTTTATGCAAAAAATTACCCGAATGCATGTTTGTCGCTACGGTACTGCCACTGCCTGGTACGACCAGACCTTGCTCGACTTCACTGCGCCGGATACGCACGAGGCGGTCAACGCAATTGTCAACCTTGAGAACACCGGTGGCAAAACCTCGTTGCTGTCGTATGTGTTCAGCATCTTCGAGCCGCGCCGGGATCTGTTCATTCAGCACATGCAGAACCCCAACCACCAGTTCAATGACTATTTCGCTAAAGACGGAAAGCCATCTTTCATCATCATCGAATGGTCGATGCCTTCAAGGCTGCCTGGGGGCAAGGACTACAAGTTGGTCATTGCCCAAGCCGTTGCGACGCGAGATGTCATTGAACGCGGTAACGACGTTGATCGGGTGTTTTTCGCGTTTGAATCCCAGCACGGCATAGCCTTTGAAGATATTCCGGCCCCTGGCGTCAGCATGCTTGGAGTCAACACGATGGGAGAGCTCAATCAATGGCTCACCCAGATGAACAGGAAGTCCCCTGAAGACTTTTACTCGACCCGCAGTCAGCACGATTGGATCACGCACCTTGCTACTACGCGGCTACTGGATCTCGATCTTCTGGTCATGCAGCGACAATTCAACGGGCAGGAAGGCGGCCTGGAAAGCGGCTTCCTGACCTTCAAGGATGAAGAGGATCTTGTTCGTAAGCTCATGGCACTGACGATGGACCCTGAGCGCGCTCAAACGGTACGCAATACCGTGGTGAATGTGGCTGACAAATATCAGAATAAGCCTCGTCTTGAAGCGCGGCTTATTCAGTTGGCCAGAATCCTGGGAGCCATGAAGCCACTGGGTGAATCGTCTAAAGCTTTTGAGCGTGCACTTGAAGCGCGAACCGGATTGTTGCGCCACGCGTCGGGCCTGGCTGCGGCCATGGAGCTGGCTCGTTTAAGTGAGGAAAAACAGGTCACTTATTTTAGCGACGTGATCGATAGCCTCAACCCACGTATGTTGGAAAAGCAGGAGCTTCTGGTCAATCAGCGAGCATCCACGCTTTCCATGCATGCTTTACAGCACACGCGCAGTGTGGATCGCACTGCAGTGGCATGCAAAGAGGCCGAGGCAAGTAGGGATGCAGCTCAATTGCGTTTGAGGCATCTCAACGGCGCCATTTCGTACAAGAAAATCATCAGCGCCCATGAACGCGTTCTCATTGAAGAACAATCACTAGCAGAAGAAGTTGAGGGCTTGCGCCCGATCAAGGAAAAGCTCGAAACGCAGGGAGCGCTGCTTCGTGGCGCTATCGATATTCTGCTCAAGCAGAACGACGACAAACACATAGCGCAGAAAAATATTGAGCTGGAGGCTGCTGAGGCAGTGGCTCAAGCCAAGGCCCAAATTAAAACGTTGAGCTTATCCATTAGGGCGCTCCAGCTGGAGGAAGCGAAAGTCGGGACCGACATCAATAATGCCGAGATTCAACGCACAGGCTTGCTGGACGATGGAGTACTTGACGCGTTCGATCATGACGCAGCTGCTGCGATCGAAAGAATTACAGCGGCCATTGCCCAAGCGCAAACCCGCCTTGAGGCTTTGCGTGCTGAACGAGCGGGTCATGAACAATACATCGGCCGTCTTCGTGAACAAGCAGAGCAGCATAAGTTACAGGCCCAAGCGCAAGCGCACATCCAACAAAACCTGAACAGAGAAGTCGGCGATGCCAGAACCCTTCAAGAAGACCTTCAACAAAATCGGTTGCTGTGTTCGGTGGTCGAAGCCGAGCGATGTGATCCTGACTCCCTGACTCTGCTGGGCACCGTTAACGAATTTATCCAATCCATGGATCGTGAAGTGTTGGAGCGGGATATTCGCCTGGCCAACCTCCAGCGCGCCAGGCAGTCCATTGAAGAATCCGAACTTGCGGGCCAGAGTGATGACGTCGATCAAGTTGTCCGGCTACTTCGATCCGCTGGCATTCATTCTGCGCGAGCAACTAACTCCTACATTGCAAACCTGGTCCCCGATGCTGATGAGGCCCGTCGACTGGTCGCCTCCGACCCAGCCCGGTTTCTCGGCGTCTGTGTGGCCTCTGAAGAGTGGGGGAAATCACGAAAAATTGTTGCGGGGGCTGACTTACCCCTGAGCACTCCGGTGACAATCGCCCTCGCCACCCTTGATGTGGCCGTTGCTGCATTCGATCGAGTCGTGATACCGGCAGAAGACAACTCTGCCTATAACCTAGAGGCCGCGGCCGCAGCGCTGATCGATTTTGAACGACGAATCGCTGAAATCTTAGAGACGCGCGACGCGCACATTCAACGCCGCAGCGATGCTCGTGATGCTTCCAACAAACTCATGGATTATCAGGAACGCTTCGGCGCTGTGCGAATCGCTGAGCTTGAGCGAAACATTCAAACTCACTACGAGGAAGAACAGGCATTCGCGACCCTGCGGGCAGCGTGTCTGGAAGAAGTCAGTGAAGTGTCGGAGCGTGCAAAGGGGCTTGAGGGAGAGATTGAATCGATTCCAAATGAAATCGCCAATCAGGCGAGCATGATCCAGCGTCTGGAGCGTTACTCGCATCAGTATGAGCAGCCGCTTGCGCAGTGGAAGCAGCAGCTGGCAACGGTACAAGCCTCTCTGGAAGAGGCAGAATCAGAAAGTGACCGCTTTGGGAGAGCGATCGAACAGAAGGAAGGAATTATCACCCACTCGAAGCAATTGCAGTTCGACCTTGCAGTCGATGCAAGGCAACTCTTGAGTCGTAAGGATGTTACCGTGATTGTTGCCGCTGACCGAAAACTGACCCAGTAGAGGCTGTTCTGCCGACTGAAAACTGACCCAGGTGTTCAACTGCTTCTGCTCACTTTTCGAGCAGGAGAACACAGGGTGATCAGCATGGAAATGTTGGGAAAAATCCGGCGGATGTACTTCCGCGACAAGCTCTCGCTGCATCAGATAGCCAAGCGTACCGGGCTGTCGAGAAACACCATCCGAAAGTGGGTCAGAGCGCCCGAAGCCACTCAGCCGGCGTACCAACGTTGCGCAATCTTCAATAAACTCAGCCCGTTCCACGACACGCTAGAACAGGCGCTGAAAGCCGATTCGTTCCGGGCAAAGCACAACCGTAGAAGCGCCAAAGCACTTTTCGAACAGATTAAGGCCGAGGGCTATGACGGTGGCTACAGCCAGCTCACGGCGTTTGTGCGCACTTGGCGAGGCGAGCAAGGCAAGTCTTTACGCGCTTTTGTGCCACTGACGTTTGCGCTCGGTGAGGCCTTTCAATTTGACTGGAGCGAAGAAGGTCTGCTGATCGGCGGGCTGTTTCGCCGCATCCAGGTCTCTCACATGAAGCTCTGCGCCAGTCGCGCGTTCTGGTTGGTTGCCTATCCCAGCCAAGGCCACGAGATGTTGTTCGACGCCCATACCCGCTCGTTTGGAGCGCTTGGCGGAGTGCCGCGTCGCGGCATTTACGACAACATGAAAACGGCTGTCGACAAGGTCAACAAAGGCAAAGGCCGCACGGTCAATGCCCGGTTTGCTGTCATGTGTGCCCACTATCTGTTCGACCCGGACTTCTGCAACGTCGCCTCGGGTTGGGAAAAAGGCATCGTCGAAAAGAACGTCCAAGACAGCCGACGGCGCATCTGGATCGACGCTCAAGACTGCATGTTTCACACCTTCGAAGAGCTGAATATCTGGCTCGGTCAACGCTGCCGGTCGCTCTGGAGCGAGCTGGTGCATCCGCAGTACAGCGGGCTGACGGTGGCCGAGGTCTTAGAGCTGGAGCGGGTTGAAATGATGCCGATGCCGACAGCATTTGATGGCTACGTCGAACGTACCGTGCGGGTCTCCAGCACCTGCCTGATCAGCGTGGCGCGAAATCGCTACTCAGTGCCATGTGAGCGAGTCGGCCAGTGGGTCAGCAGCCGTCTGTATCCTTCGCGAATCGTGGTCATCGCCGATGAAACGGTGATCGCCAGCCACGAGCGCCTCTTTGATAGAGATCAGGTAAGTTTTGACTGGCAGCATTACATCCCGCTTATCGAACGCAAGCCTGGTGCACTGCGTAATGGTGCGCCATTTGCCGATCTACCGAAGCCGTTACTGCTTCTCAAACGGGGACTGAGGCGTCACACCAACGGTGATCGAATCATGATGCAGGTACTGGCTGCTGTGCCTATCGCCGGTCTCGAACCGGTGCTGGTGGCGGTGGCGCTGGTACTTGAGTCGGGAAATCTGAGCGCCGATCACATCCTCAATGTCCTTGCCCGCCTGACCTCCACGGCACCACCTCCCTGCGTAGAAACCAGCCTGCAACTCAAGGTGGCGCCTGTTGCCAATACGGCGCGCTACGACCGGCTCCGCACGACCGATGAGGAGAACCGCAATGCGTGACTTAATGACAGAACTCAAAGAACTGCGCCTGCACGGCATGGCCAGTGCTTGGGACGAACTGGTCTCTCAAGGAACCGCCTCGACGGCTTCATCGAAATGGCTGCTGGAGCATCTGCTTCAACAGGAACAGGCGGATCGCGCGGTGCGCTCGGTGAACCACCAGATGAACATGGCCAAACTCCCCATGCACCGTGATTTAGCTGGCTTTGACTTCAGCGCTTCCAGCGCTGATGCCCGGTTGGTCAGCGATCTATCCAGCTTGGCGTTCACTGAGACCGCGCAGAATGTCGTGTTCATTGGCGGCCCTGGAACCGGGAAAACACACTTGGCCAGCGCCTTGGCGGTGTCCGGAATTACGGCCCACAACAAACGCGTGCGCTTCTTTTCCACGGTGGATCTGGTGAATCTGCTGGAGCGTGAAAAGTACGATGGCAAGGCAGGCCGAATCGCCCAGGGACTGCTTCGCACAGACCTGGTGATACTTGATGAGCTGGGGTATTTGCCCTTCAGCCAGAGTGGCGGCGCCCTGTTATTTCACCTGCTGTCGAAACTGTACGAGCACACCAGCGTGGTTATCACCACCAACCTCAGCTTCTCAGAATGGTCGAGCGTATTTGGTGACGCCAAGATGACTACAGCGTTGCTGGATCGGCTGACGCACCACTGCCACATCGTCGAAACGGGCAACGAGTCTTACCGCCTTCAACACAGCACCTTGGCCGCCCGGACAAAGATCAAATCACGAGAACGAAAGCGCAAGGATGAAGATGATATCGAGGACGATCAGCCGTTTTGATCCGCGTCATAAACGCCCTGCTGCATGCCTACATGCGGTGGGGCTGGATGCGTCGTCAACCAGAACACTGCTGCTAAGCTTATCCACAATTGCTGGGGCAAAAATCAGCAATCCGTCCTGGGTCAATTTTCAATCGGCAGGGTGGGTCAGTTTTCAATCAGCGCCAACAACCGTGATCTTCGATCCCGGTTTCGATTGCAACGCAATCCTCAAACATGATTTCAATCTGCAGGCACTGATCGAAACCTATGACACCGAAAAGCTTTTTTTTGATACCGCGGAATCCGACCGATTGGGTGCTCGCCGAATAGCCCTTCAACAACGGCGTGAAACGGAAGCGACACTGCGTAGCGAATACAGGGCTGATTATTCCGATCTGCGCGAAGAGGCCGTGATCGACCTGCTCGACCTCGATCTGGCACATGAACGCTCGACCCAGGCAGCGCAGGTCAGTTTGTACGAGCAGGCATTTTTATCGTCATCGAACGCGCACGCGGTGGCCAGCAATGACAAGCGTGCTTTCTTTGCCAAGGTCAATCCCCCTCAACCCTCCGATGACGTCTTGTCACTCAGCGATGATGAACTGGCGCAACACATCGTGGTGGTCCAGGAAAATACGGAGCAGCTTGAGACCAGTCTGGTCTGTGATCAAGAAGCAGCCGAGAAAGCATTGCAGGGGCGTGCTCAAAGCAAGAAGAATGTCGATGTGCTGAACAAACATAAGAAAATGCTCAGTTCTGCGGTTCCTCATGAGGCTGCCGCTCCCGAGTTTATTGAGCTTGAAGGTGACGGTGATGCACAACTGAACGAGGTGCTCGACCGCCACAAGCAGCTCAGTGGCGGCTTGGACGAAGCCCGGAAATTGGCTCAGGCGCACTTCGTAGGGTTTACTGATGTGGTGAAATCAAAGGCCGTGCAGGAAGTCGATCCGGCCCTCGCGCACGAGCTGTCGAGCAACTCATTTGAAACCACCTGCAGTGATTTTGAGCGACTGATGATGCTGATCGTTGAGCGTACGGATGCCTCTCAGTCTGAGCTCGACGGCATGCTGCCCGACTTTGAGAATTGCGTGGGCGAAGTGCATCAGTTGGTAGAAGAGGGCATGAGTGTCCTGAAGAAAGCTTGCGAGGTCATGGTGCCAAAAGGCGCCCCCTATGTCGGTGGCAAAGTCATCATGAAGATGCGTCATCCGATTACAGGTGTTTCGACGGAAACCGGAAAGGCTTCTATTCGGCATTACTTGAACGCGTTGATAGAGACTAAGGTCATTCCTGAACACGGCGCGGACCTGGTCGCAGCCGGCATGATTAACCTTTCCCCACAACGCGCGTTCGGTTTGCAATTATTGCAAATGGAGCAGAATGCTGATCACCAGTACCAGGATGCCGGGAGGCTGAAAAAGTCTGGTGGCCAAGGGGTGGTCATCGCCATGTTCATGTACCTGATGATGAGCCAATTGCGGCGTACCCATCAGGCCGTCACTAAGCGTGGAGGCGGGTGTCCCCTTATTCTTGATAATCCGTTTGCCAAGGTACAGACCCGGGCGTTGATTGATGTACAGATCATGCTGGCCGAGGCCATTGGTGTGCAGTTGATTTTCTTCACAGCCATGAAGGATGTGAACATCCTTGCCGGCTTTCAGCGGGTGATCCGTCTGCGCAAGGAGGGCGTGAAAAGTGGGCGATCTCATATTCAGATGGCGACTGCAACCTTCAATACTGTGGTGCAAAGAGCAGGTACAAATTGATGAACATTGCTTTTTTTGAAGCGTTGCGCGGCAGCCGTAAAAAGCGCATAGAGCTGCTGAAGTTAAGGAGCCTCTGGATAGAACACCATCCAGAGCTCCAACAGCATCCCAATCGGGATAGGTTACTCATGGAAGCCCTTAGGGCTGGAGATGAGCAAGGCATCCTGAGACTTCCTTCTCCCCGCAGTTTCGAGCGGATTGGCAATCCGGCCATGCCCATGTTTATCACCGTCATCGTTGAAACGATCTCGGTGTTGAAACCAGACTGGACAACCGTTTCCTGGATGCCGGAATTGGGGTTTTGGATGCAATTGACGGAAAGCGAAAAGGTGACTGCCAAGGTCGTCAACGAATGGCTCATCCGCCGCAAGGGGCGCTTTATGACGGTGCCGTTGCGCGAGCGATCGCTTGAGATGTTCGGGGATGAGAAATACCTCGATGCCAGGGTGCGATCCAATGCACTTTTTGGCGGCAGGCTTGCTCTGTCGGCGATTGGTGCCAGAAAGGTGGACCTTCCCTTGCCTTACCGACAGCAGCCTGGCAAACCAGGGCGGCCGGTGCTGGTCGTGGAGAACCATCACACGTTCTTCAGCCTTGGCGAATGGAACGACACCGCACATCGCTACGCGGCCGTCGTATATGGCGCGGGTAGCGCCATTACGTCGACGGGTACAGCGCTGGATGAAGTCATCAGGGAGGTTGACGGTGACGGAGCGGAATACTTCGGAGATCTGGACCCCGAGGGTGTTTCAATACCGCTGCGATACAACTCTAAGCATAAGACCCAGCTGTACCCGGCGATCTGGCTCTACCGAAAGCTGCTGACTATCGGTCGCCACAGGCCACTGCCCATCCTTTACGCAGGTGACAACCAAGCGGTTACTTCGTGGATACCTGAACTCGCTCAGGAAGTCCACGATGTGTGGAAGGAGGGCGACTGTCTGCCACAAGAGGGCATAGGGCTTGAGCAACTCTTATCCCAGCCTTATGAACTAGGCTTAAACAAAGCCTCTATCGATAATTTATCTGCAGCCGCTCAGTCGTAGGCTAGCGACAAAATGATCGTTGTGCCGGCTGCGGACAATAAGCATTGGATATCGAAGGCTTCGCGCAGTCATCATTGATCTTGCTTAGTAATGTCGCAGCATTGATGTACCCGGGGCGCTCCATGCACCCCGACCTCGAAGGCGTCAGTATCGATGACTCGCTCCGGTTACTCCTGTCGCTGAATTGCTACGCGGTGACCATTAGGACGCTTGCTTGGCCAAGCGTTGCATGTTGAGCGAGCTCGTCGTCAGACCGGCCCGGTTGAAGCGGTAGCGCATGTACGCCGAGATATCGTCCTCGTGCGACGACACGATCAACTGGCTATGTTTGAGCTCACAGCGGAGCAGGTCGGTCAGAGATGCGATGTTCACCTCGTCTAGAGATTGGGATGGATCGTCGATGAGGATAAGCGGGACTTCTGCGTAGACCTTGTTGAGCGACAGGAAGAAGGCCAGGCTCAGCGCCGACACCTGGCCCGTGCTCATGGACATGACCGCGTCATGCTCAGATTTTTCTGCCGTCAGGAACCTGAGCTGCTTGCCATCTCGGCTCTCGATGAACAACCCCAGGCCGCGTTGGTAGTTCTGGATCAGTCGCCCACTGTAGATGTGGAAGATGAGCTCGATCTCCGAGATGGTCTGATCTGCATACTTCTGCTCCGCTTTCTCCAAGGTAGCGCGCAGCTGGATGACCTTGCCCTTTGCTCTGGTGGCGGCCTCCGTCTCGCGTTGCATTTTCTGCAGTTCTTCAAGGCATTTTTGAAGTCGGCTGCTCTGCGCTTCGTTGGCTTTGATCGTGATGTAGAGCTCTTTTTTTGCCAGATCCTGAGCGTCGAAAATGTAAAAATCCTGCAAGTCCTTGAAGACTGCTTCGATGGTTTGCCGCCAATCGTCAGGGAGCACCACTGTCTCGTCCGTTTTCTTGGCGTGCATCGATTTTCGCAGTTCTTCCAGGCGAGCCTCTGTCACCACTTCGTCGTTGTTGAATGTGAAGGTGATCAGAATGCCTTCGCCCCTGAGCCGTTCCAGGAGCTGCTGGATTGCAGGGAGGCGGGTTTCAACTTTGGCCAGTGCCTGATGCAGTGCCTCGTTGTACCCAGGTTTCAGGATCGCTTCGCGCCCCTGAATGAATGTATCAATGGTGCCCAACTCAGTGGTCATCGCAGTGGTCAGCGCGACGAGTGCCTTCCCATCCTTTCCTAAGGTGTCAGAGATTTTTTGGGCTCTGACCTCAATCGCTTCGAGCATTGCAACGTGAGTTTTCCAGTCATTCCCGCACAACGGGCAAAACTTGTCGTCCGGATAGAGCTTGGCGTGCTCATCAAGCAACTGCTGCTTCAGTCGGGCCAGTTCGGCAGCGGCGCTGTCATTGGCTGTGTTCTTGATGTTCAGGTCATTACGCGCTTTGATTTGCTCTTCAAACCATTCAAGTCGACCAGCAGCCCAACTTGGCAGTGTTCGTGCCTGCTCAGCAGTGATGGCGGAAGCACCTTTCTTGACGATTTTGGCTGCTTTATCGAGCCCGTCGAGCTCCTTTTTGATCTGTTCCAGGTCATCTAGTTTGTTCAAGTCGGTGCCCAGCAGTGCCAAGCTGCTCAGCGACTCCGCGTGCGACTCGATGTCCGCATTGATGGCATCATTCTGAGCTCTGACCCGAATGGCTGCTTTCTGAGGGAGCAGGCCATTTAGCTTGCGAATGGCGTTCGAGAACTGGGTGTGAATCTCTGAGTCGTAGGTGGGGAAGGGATCTTCCTTATCCCAACCCGGCCCAACCTCAACCGTGGACAGCTTTTTGTAATCAATATTTCCCAGATCGGCTTGCACCATCGCGCGCAGGGCTGTGCACTCATTGTTAAGCGCTTCTTCATCAGCTTTGCGTTTTTCGTCCCCTAGGAATTTTGTGAACCTTGTCGAGAGTGAGCGGCAATTTTCAATCTCAGCTGCAACATCGTTGATGTTGAACAGGTTGCCAAGCTGGTCTTTACGCTCGTCTACCCGCGTGTGAAGCAGTTTGTTCTGCCCTTGCTCAAGGTAGTTGAGGAAGGTGAAATTTTCCCGGAAGTTTCTGCCGAAGACTTCGTCTAGAAACTCGTTCTCACGCAGGTTGGCCGGCGTGAAGGCTTTCGATTCGAAATCGGGGAGTTCATACAGCTTGAAGTGCTTGAACTTGTCGGCTCGGTTGTTCGATTTCTTGTCGAACGCTTTTACGGGCGCATGCCGGGCCAGAACCAAGCGTTTGTCCCCATCATGGAATTCGATTTTGATGCTCAGGTCTTTTTGATCGGTGCGCTGGTTCCAGAAGAGGTTGTCGTCATAGTTTGTTTTGAGCTTCGTCATCAATGTCGAAAAAAGATTGTCGATCCGCTTGATCTGACCCGTGAGCAACAGCTCGACAGCATCGAAGACACTGGTTTTTCCGTACCCGTTCGGCCCGTCGAGCGTTAGCAGCGATGAGGTGCCAAGATCCAAATTGACGTGTTTAAAAGCCTTGAATCGAGAAACTTCAATCCGCGCTATTTTCCATTTCATTGCTCATCAGCTCCGTGATCAATTCTTCAGCGTTATTCGACGTGAGTTTCTGGATGATTGTGTAGGTTTCATCAAGGCCTGCTTCGGCTACGGCGTCGGCTGCTTGCAGGCGCAAGGAAATAAGCTCACCTCGGGTGAACGGGAGCTCAAGAAAAGGAAGCTTGATGAAAATCTTTGCTGCAACACTGTAGTGCGTAGCGGCCAGAGGGTCTTCCTTGTAGTTGCTGAACTGGCTCTTGTCCGAGACAGTGGCCACTAGTTCGTTGAAGGTATAGTCCTGGATGGCATGCTGCTCAGTATCACTGTAGTAAAGTACATATTTCTTGAAGAAGTGAGGGTCCTCTTCAATCGCAAAAATCTGTTCTTCCTGGTCTTTGAATTCAGCTAGGTGGTTCAGGTGATGAATGCAGATGAGGTCACAGTTTTTCTTGAATGTTGGATGGTTCAGGAAGGAGTCGGGGGCCGATTGATTAATAAGAGCATTTAGTTCGGTGGGACTGGGTAAGTGATCCAGCTTGTGCAAAATCGCAAAGCGGATGGCGGAGCCGGATTCCCGAACGTAGAAGCTCGTAAGGTCGGTTTCAAAGTCTTTGGTGAATCCATGATAAATGAGCGCCTCATCAATAATTTTATTTATCATTCAAACGAGCCTCTGCGTCTTCTTTAGTCACGATGCTTAAACAAAATGATTTGAGAATGTTGCTGTCAATGCGGTCTCTGACCTGCTGATCGTCAAGGTCGTTGGGGTGCGTGAACTTGGTGTTGATGATGAAAGACTCGGAAGATCTGCTGGGGATCAGGTTGTTGTACTCAAACAGCAGCTTGAGTAAATCTCCGTTGGTATCCATCTCTCCCAGCAGGTCTACAGTGCAACCCTCGTGGTCATCAACGAAGGGAAGGTCGAGGGCCGTCGGAAGATAGAATCGCTTGTCACTGTCCAGATAGTGCGGGAATTGTTTAAAAATCGGCTCAATCGACATGTCCTCGATAAGGCCGGAATAACGCCGGATATCTGCTTTTTGTATGCTGGAGAAACGCTCTGATGGCTTTATCAATTGACAAAGCGTCTGCATGTCGCTGGCTTCTGAATCCCGAATATGTTCGAAGAGCCGACGCGCTCGCCCGTACGAGGCGTCGCTCATACCAGGTAAGGCTTGATCGAGTCTGTCTTCCAGATGGCTGTGCAGCTTTGCCTTCAGATCGATCGCATAATACTCAGTGTTGTTGTATGGGTTCTTGTTAACAATATCGTCTATTAGGCTCTGAGCTGTAATACGGCTTTCATACGCTGCCTTGTTGGCCTTTTCTCGGTCGACCTGTACCATTCGGTGAATCGCGACTGCTTGTGTGCTTATCTTTTCAGACAGAAGGCAGTAGTTGTAGTGCAAGAGCTCGTCGGTTAGCAGGATGGAGTTGCTGCTGCATATTTCTTTGATGACAGCTTTTGTGAGGCCTTCGATCTCGCCTAGACCGCAATATTTGTTGTTCCCGTACGAGTAGAATTTAACCAGCTCGTTGTTGTTTCCGGTGTAATCATCGGTATCGTTGAGTTGGACCGATACATGGAAGTATCGTGATACGCCTTTAACTCGATCGTACTCGACAGCAGATGATTTTTCCAGTGCCTCGATGTACTCGCTTTTGTACGTTCCAATCTTGGCTTTTACTTGATGAGCGCTTACAAGTGCGCCGCTTTTGTAAATGGCGAAATCGTCGCTGCTATCTAGTTGAAGCTCAAAATCTAAGTCGCCCTGATGGATTAACTTGAGGGAGTGATATAGTGCAATTTTCCCTTGGTAGACGTAGCCGCTCCACGTAGACACAGCGGTGGCTGGATAGCCTTTGCTCTTGACGCTCACGTTGACTCCCTTCACGGATAGATATGACACTCATAAATGGCACAAAGATATCACCATGTAAATGTCGTCTTGTAAACCGCAGATTGGAGAGATTTTTGTTGGCTTTCTGACGCCGGAAAGTTGTTCTATTGTTTCGCTTTAACGTTTAAGCGCGGTGGTCTAGTGATACTGCGATACGCGAAAAGGGCGGTTTGATGGGCTGGATTTAAATTTAAGCTATTAATTTATATAGGCTTTGCCAGGATGTAGATTTTTTGACGATGACCAAGTCAGCGACTTCTTCACCATCTGTGAACCTCGGCGGTTTCAAGGGGGGGATGGACGTGTCCTGCGTCCGCAGGAAGTCGAAGAGCTGCACGCTCAACGGGGCGTGTAGTAGATCGCGTCCAGAAGCGCTGCGCGTCCCAACCAGATTTCTGCGTCAGCCGCATTGCTCGGCTGCGGATGTCTCCACCACGGATCACCGTGCATCGGCTCAATGATGCGCTGCCAGTAGTTCTCCAGGTTCGTTGTGCTCGGGCTGACACCGAAGTTTTCGCACAAGTCCTTCCGGTTGGCCGAATCGATGCACACGAATGCGTCAGGCCGCTTCATCACCAAGAGCCTAGTCGCGGTCGGTAGTCCGCCGACTCGCCCGTCCTGATCGAAGGCTGCTCTGAACGCTTTGCCGTAGCGGTCGTAGTCGCCCTGCGTGACCGCGCCCATCAACGGGATGAAATCGAGGGCGTGGGAGAGATCTGTGGGCGCTTCGATGACCAGGTTCGCGAACGTCCCACTTGCGCCCATGCTCCCGAAAAGCCCGTAGTCCACGCCTGGCTGCTGAGACTTCTTGCGCCCGAGAGTGCCGGCGACCAGCTTGCGGTCGTCCTCGTTCCACTTCGCGTAGGGTATGCCAGTCGCAAAAAGGGCGCGAGCCTTTGTCAGAACGCCCAAGCGCTCCTTAAACAGGTGCTCAGACGGGTGTGATGAGCTTCGGACCTGCACGAGGTAGTCCGCCCAGCTCATGTCATGTGGCGCGCGCTTGGTATTCGGCTTAGAAGGTGGCCGAACGTCAGCGAATTTGATCAGTTCCTGTCGCGCAGCCGTCTTAGCTGCGTACTGGTGACGGTACCGAAAGAGGAACTCGTGAGAGATGTCCTCCGCCCCCTTCCACGCTTCTGCGATGAAGCGACTGAGCTCTACCAGCACTGCATCGTCGAGCGAGCCATCAAGCAGCACGCTCGCCTCGACGTTTCGGCTCATCGCCGCCTTCGTGAGATTTGGGCTCCCGACCACGCAGCGTATGCGTTGCCCGTTACGAAACAGGTAGACCTTCGGGTGGAACAGGTCGCCCGTAGGAGGAACGACGGCTGCGGCCGCTAGCGCTGCTGCCGCTCAAGCACCTCGGGCTGCGTCTGGAACATATGAGTGCCGACAACGAAGTGCTCGAACTTCGAGCTGTCTTTCATCGCTGCCTCGAAGACCGCGTTCTCGGTCGCCCAGGCTACTGCCCATTGCATCGAGTCGCAGTTCTCAACCAGTGCTATGAGTGTCGACTGCGTCTGCGAAGCCGACAGGAACTTCACATCCATCTCTGCTTTCCCTCGTGTTTCTACTTAACTAAGTCCGGTACGCTTCTGGGAGCGTCAGGAGAGGCGGACTGCTCGTGCAGCGACCGGCATGTAGAGCCATCGCTCGCTCACGGGCTTGCCGGTCGCGTTGAGAAGGGCATGACCATAGGACTCGAGCTGCGGGCCGTGCTCCGCCACCAGGTCCTGGTCTCTGGCTGAGCCACCGGGGTTCGACTTGTGGTCCATGAGAATCCAACTATCTGGCAGTTCAACCAGCAAGTCGATGCGGCCCCGGATACGAGTGCCGTTAGGGCCATTGGCTTCGATGGGCACTTCGACGTAAACGGGACAGTCAGGCCAGCGCTTGGCTACCCAAGCTTGGAACGCTGAGGTCTGGGTGCACACGGCATCCTTATCTACAGAATCAGCCACGGCCCAGATCTTCAGGATGCGCTCGACGTCAGGGGGAGAAATACCGCCAAGCACGCCGGCGCGTGCGATGCACAGGTGGAGCGCAGTGCCCAGCGATGCCATGTCGGGCTTGCCTGCCAGACTTAGCCGAACTCCGACGGCGTCGGTCTCGACAACTGTGAATGTACCGCCCGAAGCAGAACTCGGTCGGTGCCACAAAGGTTCGGCCTGCACGCGCGGACGAGCTGTAAACCAGTGGCAGGCCTCGGGGGCTGTGGAAGGTGGCTCCGCTGAGCACTCATCCTTGCTCCAGGACTTCGATAGTCTGGAGAGCTGCTTGCCTTCGGGTGTCGTTACGATTTCTGAGTCACCGAACAACAGCTCGGCTGCGCCTTGAATCTCGCCAACCCAGGCGCGGCCCGGTCCTGATTTACGCACGAAAGATAGTGCTACGTTTATGTCACGTGCGCGGGTCAGGCCCACGTATAGAAGACGCTTGTTCTCCGCCAATGCCTCTGCCTGCATGGCTTGGCCAGTTACGCTGGCTTCGGCATTGAGTGCGGCCTGGGGCTGGGACCGCTTGCCCCAGCTCTTTAACCAGCAGTGGACGAAGCGGTTGGCGAGTGGCTGCTGCGGGTCGAAGCCTCCAACTGTCCTCGCGCGCACGCCCCAAAGCGAAGTACGTGCTATCGCATCGAGGCTTGTCAGCACGACAACTGGCCACTCCAGTCCCTTTGCCCCGTGATAAGTGAGAACCGAGACTGCGTTGCCTGCAGAAGTAGCCCGATTATCATCCTCTTGACTAGCGAGTTCATCCAGCCAACGAAGCATGCCACTTACCGTCGCTGGCCGCTTCGCGGCGACGCACTCGTCCTCGAAAGTCTTTCCGAGCTCAACCAGTGCCTCGACGTTTGACATCCGGTTGCGGCTCTCATGGGGGGAGGTGGACCATTGGCCGGCCAGTCTTGCTACTTGGGACTCAGCAGCGGCAAGTCGTAGCACCTCCAGTGGCGTCAAAGCCGTTAGCGTCGGGCGCAGTTTTTCCAATCGGGCGATCAGTTCATGAGCGCTATCGCCCGTCGTCAGCCACTCGTATGGCTTGGCCTCATCCGTGGCGAGGTGCTGCAGCCTGTCTGCAAGCCAGGTTTCGATCGGAGTGCTGTCGGCCAGTGTTATAACCAGCGCCGTGGCGACAGTGTCGGTTGGGTCGTTCATACGCCTCAGACAGGCCATGACATAGATGGCTTCGGCGGCCCCCAACAAGCCGGAGCGTGGGCTGGCTGACGGAATGCCCCAGCGGGTGAGTGACGTGACGGCAAATTCGACCTGGTCGTTGTAGCGACACAACACTCCAATATCGCCGGCCTGAATCGGGCGGAGCTCCTTGGTGTCCTTGTCTTCGACCTTGGTCCCGGATTCCAACAGCTCGCGGATGGCCTGACCAAGACATAGGTAATCCGAGTCGTTTCGACTGCTCTCGAAGTTCCAGTTCAATAGCGCAGGCTGGTCCGGAATGTCCTTGCGCAGTGACTGCAACCGAACCTGCTCGGGCGTCAGCTCGGGCTCAAATGCAGAGTTGAATAGACCATTGGTGAGCGAGACCAGGCTTTCGTTGGAGCGTCTGGAAGTGTCCAGGGCCTTCCCTACGATTCCGCCCCAGTCCTTGATGGCATTGAGAACGCCGGAAATGAGGCTTGCGTCAGTACCGCGGAAGCCGTAGATAGCCTGTTTGGGGTCGCCGACCCACACCGACTTCTTAGCTAGCTTGGCCAGCTCGATGAAAAGCGCCAGTTGGAGCGGGCTGGTGTCCTGGAACTCATCAATCATGATCAGATCCAGTTCTGCAGCCAAGACTTCACGGACAGCTGGCTTTGTCCTCAACGCACGTAGCAGCAACACCTCTTGGTCGCTGAAGTCGACGGCACCCAGCGCCTTCTTAGCCTGCTCATATGCATTGAGAACGTCGGCGGCTAGGTTGAAGACGTGGTCAAGGTACTGGCGGACCTCGGCATGAAAAGCCGGGTGAGACTCATGGGCCTGCGCTGCGGATTTGACTGGTGCTACGATATCTCTGACTTTGGCGCCGGCGTCGAACCCGGCTGCACCGATCCAGTCTGGCCAGCTCCAGCGGCCTTCACGGAAGAGTCGATCCAGCTTCTGGAGTCCCTCTAGGCCTTTTAATAGGTTGTCTGCAACTTTGACATCGGCAGCTTGCTGCTGTTCTACGTATGCCGCCACTCCCCTGTACGCTTCGGCCAGCGCAGTCGCCAATGCTTCGGTCGGATCCACCCCCGTAGCCGGAGTAGGCCAATTCGTGAGCATCGCGTCTGCATTCTGGGAACCCATCACTCGAAGTTCATCCGGCCCGATATCGTTGTCGAGCGCGGCCTTAACGACAGCCTCAACAGTCTTGGACCAGTCCGCCTGCTCGATACCGAACCGCTCTGTGAGCCGAACCAGTTCCGTTTGAGCGTCGGCTTCCATCGACTCTGCAAGTGTAGCTTTGAGCAGTCTCTTGGATTGACCTTCGCCCAATACAGTCTGATCGGGAGAAAGCCCCAGCTCAAAGCAGAACCGCTTGAGCATCTGGCCGCAAACGCTATTGACGGTGCCCAAGCGGGCCTGGCCGATAGCTGTGGCCAGGTCGATACGTCCCTTTTCAAGCAGCCAGGAGCGAGCGCGTTCACGCAGCTCGGTAGCGGCCTTCACGGTGAAGGTCGTGGCCAAGATGGCGTGAGGGCGGGCTGTGCCCGACTCTAGGGCTTGGGCGAGTGTTTCAGTCAGCTTGTAGGTCTTGCCACTGCCGGCGCCTGCACTGATGAATTCGATGTTGTTCATCATTTCCAGCCTCCCAGCAAGATAAGGTGGTCTCGGTCCCATTTGCTTGGACCTTTGACCGGAAGGGTTCCCTCAGGGCCCTGGAACTCGTCGCTCGGATCTTCCGGAACGACTTCGATGGTCCCTTCATCCAGTTGTTCCTTGCGCCATTTCCACGTAGCGCGCGCGCGGTCTAGTATGCTGGAGACGGTTGCGCCGTCCGGCGGTCTTCTAACCTGCGCTTTTGGGAAAATGTCAGCAGCGCTGATGTACAGTCCGCCGCTTTCTAGGATGAAGTAGCCAAGCGCAGCGGGTGCGACACCGCTTGTTTGCTCTATAAGGCTGGAGTAGAGGGCCAACTGTAGGTGTTCACCAGAGCGAAGCAGCCCGGCGTAGTAGGTATCGCCTCTCCATTTTATGTCCACGGCGACAGTTCGCTTGTCACCAAGCGTGACCAAGAGGTCAATTTTGCCGATCAGCGGGACTGCTCCCAAGGTTCCTCTGAGCTCCACCTCCGTCTGAACCTGAACGGCACCAGCGAGCCTGAGGTGATCGAGGAGACTGCCGATGGCTAGTTCGCAAACCTTCCGGAAGTGCTGCTGCGTTACTCCTGCGCCCTGCATGAGTAGTACAGCGCCTTCAGTCAGCAAGAGCGAGTCTGCTTCGGCGCGGAACCACGCAAGGGCATCGGAGTTTGACAAACTCAAGGCATCGTTGTGCGCGAAGAGTTTCTCGAGTACCCGATGAGCGAGGATACCCAGCAAGCGGTTGTCCTCATCCACCGCCAGGACGGAGGTCGGATCCAGCTTCGCCACTCGTTTCAGAACGAATAGGGCTGCGTCATTGAAGAGTTCGTTGAGCGTAGTGAACGACTGTAAAACGTCGCCGAGCTGCACGGGATGAGGGAGTTGGATGTGTCGTGGAGTAGCTGGCAGCGACTGAGGTGCAAGCACCTCAGCGGTTACCCCGAGAAGTGTGGAGTCGAGTGCAATGTCCAGGTCAAGCGAAGCGGACTCGATATCCGGTACGAGCTTCTTAAGAATCTGGCGAATCGGATGTACTTCTGTACCGGGGGGAGGGCAGACGATGATGAATCTTTTTCTCGCAGCAAGTAGTGGCCGCAGCCACTTCAGTGCTAACGATACAAGCTCACGCGCCGGGTCTCGCAACTGCACACCTAATTGTGTAAGAGCGTTCACCTCGGCAGGAGACCAAGGCAGAGGCGAGGGCAGGGCAGGCGTAGATGGCATCCACCAGATCACCTCATCAGCTGCTTCGATGCACGCGGCTGCGGTGCTGGTCGAGCGCATGCAACCGACATGGGAAACCGCTGCGGGGTTGGTTGCCCCTGCGGGCGTGGCGTGGGCGACCAACTGCTCGACTTGCCGAGGCAGCACCGTGGCCAACCCTTGCCGAGCCAGCTCGATCAATGCTTCATGGACAGCCGCACATTGGCTATGCGCCGCCGTAAAACTCGCCGCATCAGCGGATTCACCTGAGAGGCGAAGCCGCATAGCCTCCTTCATCCGGGCGACGCGAGCAATCAGTGCATCGACCGGCACTCCATCGGTGCGTGACCAGCGCTCTGACTCCAGCCAGAAGGTAATTTCATCTGCTACTTCCTGGGCATTGTTACCCGCTGCGATCTTGGCCTTAGCCGCCGTCCAGGCTTCGCTCCCAATTCCAGGCTGCTTGGCGACAGCACGAGCGAGCCTGCCTCTCGCAGGACGACTGAATGGGCCCACTGGGTGCGTCAGGAAATCCAGCAGTCGGTTCATGTCTATTGGTTCCCAGCACATTTCCAAGGCAAGGATTAGTGCCTGTAGGGCTGGGCGGAGCTGACTAGGGCGTTCGAACCCGCAGTTGACCCCGCCGGTCGCGGACAGCGACACATCTAGCGAGTCGCCCGCATCCTCAGCCAGGATCAGCCGGTCGCCGGGCTGGTGCGAGTGCTGTGCGCTCAACCAGTGTTCGGCGGTCGTGGCCGCGAGAGCGTGCACTAGCAAGACACTCCCGTCGGTCTGCACGGTCAGATTGCCCGCGGAGCCTCCAGCCAGAACGGTTAGGGCTTGCTCTTGCAACGCACGAAGTTGGCCTTCTCCCTGTGGCTCGGGAAGTCGGACTTCGACCGCTGGCAGGCGCTCGAGCACCTGCCGCCAGAGAAGCGGGAAATCCTCGGGCGGGTCAACCAGGTGAACTGACTTGATGGGGCCGGGGGCGGACGCACTCAGAGCCTGTATCACCAGGTGCAAGCGATCGGCCTCTCCGGGCGGCAGCGTTTCGAGAGCTGCCTTTTCAATGGCGGCAAGCTCCTGGATTCGCGAAGCATGCTCTGGATTAGCGCTGCCGTCCCAACCGCCAAGCCGCCACTCGTCACGCCAGGCCAGGAGGCGCGCAGCCGTACCAATACTGTCGGCCTTCAGGGACTCACTGTAAAAGCGCGAGTTGTTGTCATGGACGCGCAGCAGGCCAGAGTAGATGGTCACGCGTCTGGCCTTGGACGCTTCTGGCGCGCTTAGACCAAGGTAGGTCTCCAGCAGGGACAGGAATCCGAGGCGGCCCACTATCGGGGTATTGAAGAAGTTCGTCGGGGACGGACCCTGACGGGTATCCAAGAAAAGGCCAAAAGTGATGTGCATGCTAAGGTTGACTTCCTTGACGACAATCCAATGCAGGCGTCCTATTGCATCTTGTTCCCCTGCTCCTAGTCGACAAGACTAACCGAAAGCAACCATACACGTACGACGGAAAATTGCTGAGAGCGGCTGTCAGACCACGACTGCCTGTGTGTCAGATATCGCAGCAAGGCAGACAAGGAACTGCGCCTACTGAATTTTTGCTCTTTACCGTTAGCAGCCTTTGTCCAACTAGAGGTCTGGTAAAGCCTGCTGGCCCCTGGAGTGAGCAGCCGACTTTTGGCAGCGTTTTGAAAAGCGTCGGAGTAATACCTGAATTCAGCTTGGCGACTTACACTTGAAATATTAATTGCACAGGAGGTATCACTCGGTTGCTCACGCACTTTGGCAGAGGAGAGCATCTCATCGGCCTACCTTCACACCGCGGTGTGTGGGAACAACAACGGGTGACTTTTCTAGAAGGGAACTGTTGGACTTCAGGCTGGGGGCATCCTTTTCAAACCATCCAACGTATGCCCTCAGATGTGCCCCCAATGTAGCAATCTACCGGAAGTGAATGGAACTCCATGGTTTGTGGAAAGGCAGAAATGATCAGCTAAACAGCCTGCCCGACGAAACCTAAAGACTCTCAGGATCGCCCATAAACATCCCGACACCTTTGTACACGAGTAGAGCGCTATTGCCTCGCTGTCCGACGCGCTGGGTAGCATGCCTGCACATTCGATGTGGAGATTTTTCTCCCAGCGATCCCGCCGACCAAAGCCAGCCAGAGCTTTCAGGAACGGAGCCTTGCGTTTTGCCGAGCGCGAGCAGTCAAACGTCCTGCAACTGGCCCAGCGCCTCGACAGATACGCAGGGCTGTCCTTTTTCGGTATCGCGCAAACATACGTGAATGTGGCTTGCTGAGTACCGGGTCGCGGCATGCTAGGATATTCAGCCAAGCAGTTGGGACGTATCACGGTGATCGCGGAATACCACGCAACAGCACCATTGCAATGAACAGCGCACCGACTGCGCCCACTGAAATCATCAATCCTTGCTCACTGATATAAGACACTAAGGCGCCAGTGGCAATGGGGCCCAATACGCTGCCCAAGGTGTAGAAAATCGCAATCGACGTCATGGCGGTGGACACTTGATGTTCGCCAACCCGGCCTCCTGCTTCGATCACGGCCAGGGTGTTCATGCCTCCGATGGCTCCTCCCCAGAGGAACACAATAATCGCCGCCAACCAAGGAAGCGGCTGGCTGAGCGGAATGGCCAATGTGCCCAGCAACAGTATCAGGCTGCAGACTAGCTGGCCGACCTTGTAAGAGCTGCGGTCAGCCAGCCAGCCGATCGGCAGTTGAAGGGCGGTGCCGCCAATTCCGAAGACCGATATCAGGAGGGTCGCGGCGGTCA
This sequence comes from Pseudomonas sp. PS01299, assembly GCF_029960145.1. Lineage (NCBI taxonomy): Bacteria > Pseudomonadati > Pseudomonadota > Gammaproteobacteria > Pseudomonadales > Pseudomonadaceae > Pseudomonas > Pseudomonas sp. PS01299. Next base: position 42,314 of record NZ_JASCPO010000004.1, read on the forward strand.
ACAGATAGCCGGCCGAGAGGCTGTAGCCTGCAAGGAACGATACGGATGAGGTTTCCGAAAAACCTGCGATAAATGCGGCACATAGAGCCGTCGGGATGACCCTGAACATTTTGCCGTGGCGTTTTTCAACTGGAGTTTTCGGCTGCGTGTCGTAGGTCTTAAGGGTTAAAGCCAGCGCGCCGGACATCAACACCATCACGGCACAGGCGTAGTAAGGTGCGGCGCTCCCGACGCCAAATACAATCAGCAGCAGCGGGCCTACAGCAATACCCAGGCCCATCAAGGTCTCATGGACGCCGATCGCCCGGCCACGCTCATCTTTCGAGGCGACCGCGACGATCCACGTATCGCACGCGATCCAGCGCAAGATCAAGCCGATGCCGAGCAAAACGTTCAGCGAAAAAATCAGTACCAGATGGGTTGTCAGGGTCATACCGATCAGCGCAGCAATAGTCAGCACTGCGCTGAGGATATTAGTCCTTACGAGCCCCTGATAGGCCAGTAAGCGTGGAACCCATTTGTAGAGCAGTAAAATAGCCAGCCACGAGGCGCTGACAATCACACCGATTTTTGCCGGCTCGACCCCTTGCCGCTCAAGCGAAAGCGACAGCAGCGGAGTGACTGTACCGATCTGCACGATCTGCGACAGGGCTGAGAGGATGTTTATCTTGGTCAGGGCAAACCAGCGTTGCTGGTTGCTGTACTCAACACTCGGTTTTTCCATTTGTGACTGACCTAGGATTGCGGCGCCAAGCGTTCAAGGATGAGGCAGACTCATTTCGAAGAAGGTCCGAAGCGTACTTACCGTCAGCTTGGAATAATCCCCCCCGACAAATCGCGCGACATCAAGGCCGGCCCATTGAATATTATAGGCTCGCGCTCTGTCTGCAAACTCCAGAACCTAGAGTTCTCAGATGAGTACGAGGACTCAAAATCCCAACGATTTTCGTTAGCAAGTTTTGCCAACACATGTGAGTGCTTTTGATAAATTGGCATGCCTACCTTAAAAACGTACTGATCCGCTGGCCTATTCAGCGAGCAACCGTGATCGGGCAATTGCTGGCGTATCAATGCGCTTGCTGAGCTTAGGAAGTTGGCCTCGACAGTGCCCTCAAACAATCGTCTAACGTAAGCGAAGTTCAGACCCCTGCCGTTGACGTGAGCATAGGGGAGGGGCTAAGTGTAGGGATAAGAACTGTTGCGCATAACCTTAGTCACAGTACTCTCCTGGTGAGCGTGCCGGTTGATAAGTGGCGAGCGGGTCGCCACTTGCTTAGGTTATCGCGATGAGAGCGAATCAGCGTCGCTTTTTTGGCGCCCTCGACTGTGAGGTTTTTCCACGAGTGGCCGACGCTATTTACGGACTGATTTTTACAAGACGCTCGAACTGAACTTCCGCTGTTAAGGGACGCAAACGAGTGAGAGGGGCAGCCCGTTATTCATGAACCGCGGCGTATTCGACGTACTTGTGCAGGTCATCGTCCGGGAACCGCGCAAGGCTTGGCCGGTGGGCTCGGGATTTTCGTTCAGTGCCCTGGTGCCTACTGATGTCACGCTGCTTTCGCTGAGTTATTTCAACGATCTGATGGATCACGATCCGCAAACCGTGCAGGCAACCTCCGTCGCCCGCCCGCCGATGTCGCGGATGGGCAAGGCGATGAAAGACGTTGGCCAGGCGCAGCCTAACTTGACGGATATTTACTACCAGACGTTGTCCGGAGCGATTTTCACCTCCACCCATGTCACCAGTGTGGGCTTCACGTCATATTCCGGTTGCGTCACCGGCCAAAAACTGGTGACCGCCCCGTGGCGAGGCGCCAGACAGTGACGCCAAGCGCCACCCCGAAGTGTTCCGCGCCGCCCGGCTGTCCGTCGGCGTGGCCGCCCAAGTCCCCCCTGAAGAACCGCGCACCGTACCTTCTTCGCCAGCGGCAATGGATCGCTAAGACCGAAGAACTACTGAAAGACGGGGCGAAAAAATCGGGAAAACCAGCACTAGGAAATGCTCGTGGTGATCTATTCTGACTTCGCGTGGTCGATCACCCTGAATGAGACTGCCGACCCGGAAAACCCTCCCAACCACTCGACCGACGCGGGAGGCAATGAGTTTGTGTCGATCATCGAAAAGCTCGACAAATAAGGCACCGATTTCCCTGAAGCCCGGCGTACCTTGCTCCACAGCCTACGCTTTTTTGCCAGCTTCAATGACCAGGTGGCTGAGTCGTTCTAGGTGTATGCCAAGGTGCTCAACGTGCGCTTCAACGATTGGAATATCCGGTGCCCTCCGAATACGACCCGGCCTGCTTGCGTGAGATCTTCAAGTTGATCAACGGCAAGGACGTGCGCACCAGGTTTCCCCATCTAGTAACAAGAATATGTCCTCTACGTCGAATACAATCTCATTGTGTTTACGTGCTCTTTACTCATTTCCTCTCTGTCCACCTAGCTAATTTACGGGTGTCCCGCAGAAAATTCTCACCAAGCGCCGTTAACCATAGCTTGGGGATTTTAATGAACATTTTCGATGGGGTCTCTCTTCTGCTCGCCGTAGGGCTATTTGGCTATCTTTTGTTCGCCTTATTACATGCGGATCGGGGGTAGGCTATGGAAGGTTATGACTATGCATTGATCTTTGCATTCCTAGCATTAGTGCTTGTTCCAGCCCCTTTTTTGGGGCGTTTTTATTACAAGGTTATGGAAGGGCAACGTACCTTCCTAAGTCCCTTTTTGCATCCAGTGGAGCGGATGTGCTACCGACTTTCGGGCGTTGATGAAAAGGTTGAACAGAGCTGGCAGAAGTACACCCTGGCACTCCTTGCATTCAATTTGGCCGGATTCTTGCTGTTGTGGCTGATGCTAATGCTGCAGGGGTACCTGCCGCTCAATGGCCAAAACTTCCCAGGTATGGAGTGGTCACTGGCATTCAATACCGCCGTGAGTTTCGTTGCTAATACTAACTGGCAAGCCTACAGCGGTGAAGCTTCACTGTCATACCTCAGTCAGATGGTCGGCCTGGCAGTGCAGAACTTCGTGAGCGCCGCAACCGGTCTCGCTGTGCTGGTCGCTTTGTCCCGGGGGATCGGACGCCGATCGCTGAATGTCATCGGCAACTTCTGGGTCGACATGACCCGTGCAACGCTTTATGGACTACTGCCGCTTAGTTTCCTGCTCGCGCTATTTTTGGTGTGGCAAGGTGTGCCTCAAACTTTTTATCATTATATCGACGCATTAACTTTACAAGGCACTGATCAAGTGATTCCGCTGGGCCCAGCGGCCAGCCAAATCGCAATCAAGCAGCTGGGTACCAATGGTGGCGGTTTCTTCGGTGTCAATTCAGCGCATCCCTTCGAAAATCCTACGGCGTTAAGTAACTTGTTCGAGATGGTGTCGATTCTTTTAATTCCTGCTGCCCTTGTATTTACGTTCGGGCATTACGTTAAAGATATGCGCCAAAGTCGCGCGATTATTGCCTGCATGCTGTCGCTGTTATTGATAGGTGGGGCGGTTTCACTGGTCGCCGAGTATCAACCAAATCCGGCCTTCAACTCACCGATGGTTGAGCAGTCAGCTCCAATGGAGGGGAAGGAAACCAGGTTCGGTACCACTGCCAGTGTGCTTTGGGCCGTGGCCACAACCGCTGCTTCCAATGGTTCGGTCAACGCCATGCACGATAGTATGAATCCACTCAGTGGGATGGTGGAATTGGCCAACATGATGCTCAGTGAGGTGGTATTTGGAGGCGTCGGTGCCGGACTTTATGGCATGCTGCTTTACGTGCTGATTGCAGTATTTCTGTCTGGCCTAATGATCGGACGCACGCCGGAGTATTTAGGCAAGAAGCTACAGGCTCATGAAGTAAAATTGCTCGTGGCGACCTTGCTTGTAATGCCCGTTGGGGTACTGGTACTGGCCGCCATCGCTTCCGCCTTGCCTGGACCGGCCGGAGCTGTCAGTAATCCGGGGCCACATGGCTTCAGTCAGCTTCTGTACGCCTATACCTCGGCGACTGCCAACAATGGTTCTGCATTTGGCGGGTTCGGCGCAAACACAACCTTCCATAACCTAATGCTGGGGTTGGCCATGTTGATTGGCCGCTTAGGCTACATCCTCCCGGTCCTGGCCCTGGCCGGTAGTTTGGCGATGAAAAAAACTGCTCCACTCAGTCATAACTCTTTTCCTACCCACGGTCCTCTATTCGTCGTTTTGCTGACCGTGACCATTTTGCTGGTGGGCGGCCTGACCTTCCTGCCGACGCTGGCACTTGGGCCTATCGCTGAACATCTGAGCATGGGCTTCTAAGGGGATATGAAAATGAATATGCCTGCAAAAAACGCGGCTCCCGTCAAAACCCAGGAGCCGGCCAAGACCGCAATGTCGGCCCTGTGGCGCCCGGCGCTGGTCCAGGCCTTCGTCAAGCTCGACCCGCGCCAGCTGCAACGCTCGCCGGTGATGCTGGTAGTGGAGCTGACCGCGATCCTCACCACCATCCTGTGCTTCGTGCCGGATGTTGCCGTACCGACCTACGTCGCCGTGCAAATCGCTGTATGGCTGTGGTTCACCGTGCTGTTCGCCAACTTCGCCGAAGCCTTGGCTGAAGGTCGCGGCAAGGCCCGTGCCGACAGCCTCAAGGCAGGCAGCGAGGGCCTCAGCGCCCGACGCAAGGAAACCGACGGCAGCTTCAAAGTCGTACCGGCCACCAGCCTGCGCAAAGGTGATGTGGTGCGTGTGGTCGCCGGGGAAATGATCCCGGGTGACGGCGAAGTCATCGAAGGGATTGCTGCGGTCAATGAAGCGGCGATCACCGGCGAGTCCGCTCCGGTTATCCGTGAGTCCGGCGGCGACCGCTCGGCCGTCACCGGCAACACCCGCCTGGTTTCGGACTGGTTGATGATCCGCATCACCGCCAACCCGGGCGAGTCGACCCTGGACCGCATGATCGCCCTGGTGGAAGGCGCCAAACGCCAGAAAACCCCCAACGAAGTCGCGCTGGATATCCTGCTGATCGGCCTGACGCTGATCTTCCTGCTGGTGGTGGTGACTCTGCAGCCGTTCGCCCACTTCGCCAATGGCAACTTGCCGCTGGTGTTCCTCGTGGCGCTGTTGGTCACACTGATTCCGACCACCATCGGCGGCCTGTTGTCGGCCATCGGTATTGCCGGTATGGACCGCCTGGTGCGTCTCAACGTGATCGCCAAATCCGGTCGCGCGGTGGAAGCGGCGGGGGATGTGCACGTGCTGTTGCTGGACAAGACCGGCACCATCACCTTCGGTAACCGTCGCTGCACCAACGTGATCGCCGCGCCCGGTGTCAGCGGCAAGGAACTGGCCGAAGGCGCGCTGCTGGCATCGCTGGCGGACGACACGGCCGAAGGTAAATCCATCGTCGAATACCTGCGTGGCCAGCACCCGCAAGCCGAGCCGTCGACCGATGAACTGACCAGCGTCCCGTTCAGCGCGGAAACCCGCCTGTCCGGCGTCGACTACCAGGGCCGTGTGTTCCGTAAAGGTGCCGTGGATTCGCTGCTGGCCTTTATCGGCCTGCAACGCCGCGACCTGCAACCGGCGCTCTCCCGGGAAATCGACAAAATCGCCCAGAGCGGCGGCACGCCGTTGCTGGTGTGTGCCGACGGCAAATTGCTCGGCGCGATTCACCTCAAGGACGTGGTCAAGCCTGGCATTCGTGAGCGTTTCGCCGAGTTGCGCAAGCTGGGGATTCGTACCGTGATGGTGACCGGCGATAACCCGCTGACCGCCGCCGCGATTGCCGCTGAAGCCGGCGTGGATGACGTGCTCGCCGAAGCCACGCCGGAAAAAAAGCTGGCGCGCATTCGTCACGAACAGAACGACGGCCGCCTGGTTGCGATGTGCGGCGACGGTGCCAACGACGCCCCGGCGCTGGCCCAGGCTGACGTCGGCATGGCAATGAACGACGGCACTCAAGCTGCCCGTGAAGCGGCCAACATGGTCGACCTCGACAGCGACCCGACCAAGCTGCTGGACGTGGTGCAGATCGGCAAGGAATTGCTGGTGACCCGTGGCGCACTGACGACGTTCTCTATCGCCAACGACGTGGCCAAGTACTTCGCGATCCTGCCGGCGCTGTTCGCTTCGATCTACCCGCAACTGGGTGTGCTCAACGTGATGCACCTGCAAAGCCCGCAGAGCGCGATCCTCTCGGCCATCGTGTTCAACGCCCTGATCATCGTGGTGCTGATCCCGTTGGCACTGCGCGGTGTGCGCGTACAGGCGGCGAGTGCGGCGGCGTTGCTGCGTCGCAACCTGCTGATCTACGGCCTGGGCGGGATTCTGGTGCCGTTCGTGGGCATCAAGGCGATCGACATGCTGTTGACCGCGCTGCACCTGGTTTGACCCGATGCCTGCAGGCGCCGGCAAACCGGTGCCTGCAGGTTGCAATAACCGAATCGAGGAATTTGAAATGTCCAACATAATCCGCCCGGCCCTGAGCCTGCTGGTGTTGATGACCCTGATCACCGGCGTGGCCTATCCCCTGGTTGTCACTGGCGTGGCGCAAGTCGCGTTCCCTGACCAGGCCAACGGCAGCCTGGTACACGATGCCAGCGGCAAGGTTCGCGGTTCGAGCCTGATCGCCCAGGATTTCACCGGTGACGGCTGGTTCCACCCACGGCCATCTGCCGGTGCGTTTGCGACGGTTTCCAGCAGCGCCAGCAACCTCAGCCCAAGCAACCCTGCCTTGGCTACCCGCGTATTCGACGACGCCAACAAGCTGCTGGTACCCGGTCAGGGGCCGGTACCGATAGCAATGCTGACTACCTCCGGCAGCGGTCTTGATCCACACTTGCCACCACAGGCGATTGCCTATCAACTGGCGCGGGTAGCTGCTGCGCGGCAGGTATCCGTGCAAAGCCTGAAAGACTTAGTTTCAGCTAATACTGAAACTTCGTTGGTGGGCCCGCCGGTGGTCAACGTGCTGGCCCTGAACATTGCATTGCAGCAGGGGCAGCTTACGGCCCGCTAACTATAGAGCCAGATAGAGTAAGGGAAGCAGAAGGTCAGCATTAACTACCCCCCTGACATCCGTCGGATATTTTAAGGCATTAGGTTGGAGGCAATGGATATCCGCTATAGCACCGCTAACCTTCTGCAGGGTAAAGCCGCTTTGACTGGCGAGTTGTTAAATAGGAACGACTTTTCCGCCACTGGCATGCTCAGGTCCTGCGGTAGCGGTTAACTCCTACCGCTTGAAAGCTTGAAGGTGGCCGCCCTGCCTTCATTGTTAGCAGTGACAGAAACGACGTATTTTTTGGATTTTATCGGTCCTCCTGAGCCGCCATTGGAGGTTTTCTAAATAGTGACTTGGCCGGACTGTTACGTTGCACTTGGTGTATACCATTGTTGGCCACGTCAGCGCGTATGGTGCATGGAGCATTGAAACGCTCGTTGAGTCAGTGCGGTAGAGATTTAGTCCTGGCATCGAGATCCAGTGGGTGCGCCGAGTGTTCTCCGCCTCAGCTGGTACATTTGATGTGTTACGAGATTTATCCCATCACATCGACTTCTGCACGCCGTATCCTCCGGCGCAGTAGCGGCGCCGTGACCGCTGTTGTGAAGAGCGCGAATATCACGAGTATCGAGTAAACGTTCGGCGGTAGTACCCCCAGTTGCAGCCCGATAGAGAGAAATATGAGTTCCATGAGGCCACGTGCATTCATCAGTGTGGCGATCACTTTGGCGTCATCGCTCGAATGGCCGACGAGTCGTGAGCCTGCGAACACGCCCTGCGAAGCTATCAAGTTCATTTCCCTGTCTCCTTACCCGTCGAAATCACCGTGAGGTCGTGCGTGAGCGTGAAGTGGCGATGACCGCCCCCGTAATGATCAACACCGCGGGAATCATCAGGATCGGCTTGGCATCGCTTTGCCCCACGGCAATCAGCAGCAGCGTGGAGAACAGCGGCGCCAGGTAAGACAGGGCGCCCAGCATCGATAGGTTTCCGTGCTTGGTCGCGTGGTCCCAGGCGAAAAAAGCCAGGCCCACCGGGCCCAGCCCCAGGGCGATGATTGCGGCCCACTGGCCCGGCTCAGGCCGCACCGTGGTTTCGAACGCCAGATGGCATAGCCCTCCGGCCACGGCCACCAGCCCGCAAATACCCCCGATGATGCTGCTCGGAACATGGCTGAACCGCCGGTTGAACACCGAATAGATCGCCCAGACCCAGGCACACGCAAAGGCGGCGGCGTAACCGATAACCGGCATCGACGCACTGTCACTCCGGGCCCGCAGTTGCATGATGAAGGCCGTCCCCGCCAGGCCGAGCAACGCGCCCAGCAACTGGCGCTTGCGCAGCGACTCGCCGGTGGCAAAGCTCGACAGCAGAACGATCAGCAGTGGCCACAGGTAGGCAATCAGGCTGGCTTCAGCCGCAGGCGCGGCCTTCAGGGCAAAGAAATACAACGCGTGATAGACGAAGATGCCGGCAAACCCCGTTGCCCATACAGGCCAGGGCTGTCGCCAGCTGCTGAACCCGGCAGCGCCACGCAGCCCCAGCATGCACAGGCTGGCCACGAACGCGACCGCGAAGCTCGAAGCCAGCAACTGGAAGGCCGGGATCCCGGCGGTCAAGGTGGTCAGAAGCGCCAGGCACGCCCACAAAAACACGGCAATCACCCCGATCAGCGTTGCACTGGCGGCGCCCTTGGCAAGGGTGATGGATGGGTTGGAAGTGCTCATGCAAGCCCCGTCTGCGGATTATCCTCAAGCGGGAACAATAGAAAGGTCGAGAGAGCGAGTATTGATCAGTCCCGCCAAAGAATTGTTCGGGACTGCTATTTTTCAGTGGCCTGGCACTTGTTTACGCACACCGGCCGGCGTCAGGTGGCGGGCTTTCTTCAGGGCATGGGTTAACGCACTTTGGTCGGCGTAACCGGTGCGATGCGCAATATCAATGATCGACAACGACGTTTGGCGCAGCAGATCAATGGCCAGATTCAGGCGCAGGTTCGCGATATGCGAGAACGGGGTTGTGTTCAGGTGCTGCCCGAATAGGGTATACAAGCGCCGCTCGCTGGTGCCCGCATAACGCGCAATATCATGCACCGTCAGGGCGGTGGCCAGGTGCTGCTCGATGTAGGCCAGCGCGCGAGCGAGAATGAACTGGCCGGGGTCGCTGCGCGCAACCTCGGGCTGCAATAACGAACACAACAGCAACCGGCTCCAGGACTCGGCCATCGTGAGAGAGCCGATCAACCGTGCCCCATTGCTGCTGGCGTAATCGAGTAAATGCCGTATATCGGGCCTGACCGCAAAAAAGCGCTTGGCGTTGAGGGGGGCAAGTGATGCAGCACTACTTGTATGCGCTTCGTCACGGTCGGTCGATACATCCAACACCAGAAAATTGTTATGGGTGTTGGCCAGAAACGTATGCCGGGAACCCGCGCAAATCACAACCCCCTGGCTCGAATCGACCTTGCCACCTCGTCCGTCGACCTCAATTTCCATTGAGCCGGACTGAGAAAGGACTATTTGATAAAAGTCATGTTCGTGAAGCTCAACCTCACCTGAATAAGAGCGCAACGCCAGGGAAAACGATTGGGGGTTGGTAGCGCTCATCCATGACTCTCCTCGTGTCGAGGCATTTATCCTACGATACCGGTCCGCGCGGAGCCAGTCCGTTGCCTGCGATAATGCACAATGATGAAGGTCTGAATATGGCGATTGGAAGCATTACCCGCCGCACCACGGAAATTTAATGTTCAACAATTTTAAGAAAAGGATTATCGGGGAGTATCGATTCAAAAATTAATTTTTGGTCCATGATCAGATACCCCTTCAAGATGGTTTTCTTCCTCGGGCCTTGCACTTGGCATGCCCAGATATTCAGACCGTTGTCTCGCTTCTTGTGGACCTTCAGCTTCTCGAATTGTTTTTGCACCCGTCGCCATTCTTCAATCGCTTGATCGGTCCTCTGAGAGACGCCAGGAAACTCCTGCGCGTAACGTTGGAACAGACCGGGCGTGACCAAAAATACGCTGCCACTCACCGTGTGGATTTTGGCCTTGCTTTCATTGATGATTAGCTTGTGGCTTTGAATACTTACCCTGACCCAATTTAGGAAAGCCTGGCCTGGGTTGTCCGAATGCGGATATGAGATTTCGAGAGCGCTTACTGACGTTACTTCACGAACTTCAGGTTCTCCCGAGTCGATTATATCCAGTAACGAGCCGAGATAGTCGGCATCTTCGATCTCAATGGGATCTGGCAGCGAAGAGCTTTGATCTGATCTTGAATCGACGGCCTTTGGGGAGAGTGGTGATAGGGGAGCGTTGGGCTGAGTGTCATCGAGTGTAGCGCTTACCGTTCCGCTGAAAGTTTCGGGACGGTCTTCATTCCCCCAGATCAACGCCGGTTGAAGACGCAGAAACGTAAAGCTCTGCTGCCAGTTCCCCTGTGTCACAAGCGCGGTCCAGATGGCTTTGCCTTCCGGGGTAGACTCGACCAATCCATGCGACTGGAGTTCATCGAACACAGCGATGTTGGATGAGGGAATGTCCTCAATCGATTGCGACAGCAGATAGGCTCGCAGCTTGTCCGTGACCGTCTTGCTGACCAGCCAGAGTGCGTCCTGGGTCAGCCATCCCGCGGCACCTGGCTGGTTGAGTTTCAGCTCGTGCTGAACCAGATGACGCAGTCCGCTGATCAAGTGATGTTGCAGCGAATGAATCGGGGCCTGCAGCGCCTTGCTTGGGTTGCCACCGATGTTTTGCGCGGTGGAGACACGGTCGGCCTGCATCACCAACTCACCGAGCACGCCAGCACGTTCGTACTGACCGGCCAGGACATACAGCAGACTGGCCCATAGCGGCGGAAAGCCACTGAGCCAGTCCAGGATCGTGCGGTCGAGAATCTGGGTGTAGAGCAAGCCTGCGGCGGCGCCGTGCAGGTGATAGTCGCGGCCTTTGAGGTAGCGAAAACGGTAGGGTTGATCCAGGGAACCCTGCCAAGGATGCCAAAGATGGCCATCCTGGCGTTCGACCACCAGGTCCACGGCGATCTTCCCGATGTCATGCAGCAGCGCGCCATAGGCGATGCCCGCCGACCACGCGTCGGTCTGGGCCGCCTGGTCTTCGGGCGCGGCGCCAGTGGGAAGCAGATACGACTGACGCAGTTTCAAACTGCAAGCGACCAGTTCCAGTCCATGGTCGAGCATACCGCCGAGATACGCATGGTGGTGGGTCTCGCTGGCCGGGAGTTGCTGGACCTGTTCGGCGTAGCGATGGATCGGATTTAAATAGAGCTGGATGAACTGCGCGTGGGAGAGGGCGGTGTACTGCCATATGCGATCGAGCAACTGGCGGCGGTGCTCCGCAGCTAACAAGCTGTGAGCCGACTCGATGGGCAGGTAACCTTCGGCGACGTTGACGGTCAGTGGCGGAGAGGGCTTCTGCCTTTTGCGGCGAAACAGGCTGAGCATCGTGACCTCCGGGAAGTGGCTGGGTCAGTGGCCTTTTAGCCTTTTCGGATAGGGCTCTTACCCTTGCCCCCCCATTCCTTTCCAACCCTTACCGTCCTTTTGGCGCGTGTCCCTTTGCGCGGCAATCGGAATATGGATACTGCTAGGCATCGTTTTGTTGGGGCTAGTACGGCAAAGACAAGAGTCGGTACACTGCGGTGCCTATTTTTTGGGTCTTGCCATGAACCTCACTGACGCCACGCTCGTGCTGCTGCTCGCGGCACGTATCCATGGGACCGACGAAGCCGTCCGGGCCTCGGCTAAGAGCGTGGTCAAGAAGTTGCCGCGCAGTAAGCGTGATTTGATCTACAAGGTAATCGATAGCCGAAGTCCTCTCGAGCTGGTGGATTATCTGGCGCAGAATCTGGATGCGGAATGACAGGCTGCGGGTGTGTGCCCACCCCTGATTCTTTGCATCAGAGCCCGGCGGCATGGGGATTTTTCTGGGCGCAGAAAAAAGGGCCCAACTCGGGTTGGGCCCTGTGATGCGATTGCAACGGTGAGGTAGCGATCAAACTCCATCGTTCATGCATCGTGAGTCATCCATTACCACCTGCTTCAGTTGCTGCTCCAGGTTGAGTACAAACTCCGAGGCGCTTCGGGCCTGACCACTGGCGCGAAAGATCGCGCGTTTGTCAGCCTTGAGCAGGCCAAGCCAGGAGTCGATGTAGCCCTCGTGCCGCAGCTCCCCCTGTATACCGGCGTAGGCACATAAAAAAGCAGCGCCCATCTCGGCGATCAACTCCTCAAACGCGTAGCCTGGCGAGCCGAACGGACAGGCTGACGTCACGCCTTCGCGCTGCAACCGAGCGTGATGCCCTGTCCAGTGCGTCAGCTCATGAAGTGCCGTGGCGTAGTACCCGCTTTCATCGTGAAATTGTGCTTTTGTCGGCAGTTGGATGAGATCCCTGATCGGGTGATAAAAGGCTTCGTCGCCAGGCCGATGAACGATACGTGCACCTGAACTTAGCAGCAGATTTTCTGCGGCGCTAGTGGGTTGGAAGGGGTCACTCTGTTCCGTTTCGAGCAACGTGTCATTGGGCATTTCGAGCCCCTCTGTTTGCTCGATATTGAACAGAAAATGCGTCCTGAGAATGCCGAAGTGAGCGACCTTGGGTTGACCGTTTTCATCGAGTACGGGTTGGCCTGACTCGGTCTGTTCCTCGCGCTCCATCGGCTTGTAGAGCACCGCCAGAGTGCTGTGCTCACCTTTACGAATGTGCCCGCCAGCTTTTTTGGCTTGCTTGAAAGTCAGCCAACGATCTTGAGTGAACCCCTGCAACCTGGCCTCGGTCCAGAGCAGCGGTAAATTGATGCCCGAATACGGACGTCGCGTGATGGCGTTGATGGGGTAGGGTTGATGACCCATGTGAGCGGAGCCACTTGAGGACCAGGGTTTGATCCAGGGTGCAACGCCTTGGTCTAAAGCAGTAACGATCTTGTCTGTCACGTCTTGGTAGATATCGCGCATGGCAATTTCCTCGAGAGAAAAAACGGAGGAACGCCTTGCCCGTCGGGGGAGGGTTCCCCGGTTGGGTGATGGGTTGGATTGATACAGGTCTTGCATGCCGTCCGAATGTGGAGGTGGGCGCCGCCCATTGCGCTTAGCGCTGTTCTCCTGCAAGCGCGATCAGCAAGGCGCCAGGTTGACCCGGTTCTTGGAGTAAGCTCAGACTCAATTGCAGCAACGGGTCGTGGTCTAAGTGATCGGCTGGTTCAATATGCATTACCTCGAACAGCACGTAAGACTTATGTGGATAGGCCAGGTGGGCTTCGAAGGCTGCGCGCAACACGTGGCTCAACCGATCGACCTGCAGCTTCTCAGCATGATCGGATTGCTCGAGCAGTACAGCACGTTGCCACGCGCCAGGTGTGAACACGATGGGTAACCGAAGGGTGTTCAGTATTTCCGGTGTAAGTGAGTCGGGCATGGTATGTCTCCGTTGAAAACTCGAAGAAACCTGTCCCGCGCGGGGAAAGATTTCCCTGCAGTGGGTTGAAGAAAAACAAGAAGCTTGCCTGGCGAGCGAAGCTCGGAAGGCACTTAGATGAGGAGTAGGCGTTCATCACCGCGGCAACGGTCACCGTGCGAGCCACCGAACGCTAATCGCACTTGGGAAGAACCATCATCGAAGTGACGTAGCCTTGAAGGTTCTGGCTACCTGGGAGAGTGCTGTCGATAACAGCGATCCGTACCTTGTATTTAATCGTACGATTTATCTGGGTCAATCACTGTAGAGACGCTGGTTCACGGGACTTGTCTTCTGGCTTCCAATGAGGATTTTTCGACCGGGGAAACTGATATACGGTCAGGCATGGGCCGTTTTCGGTAGTAGGCTATTCCTCAAGGCTCAACCATGAAAACGCTCAGAAGAGGGCGAGACCATGCCGACTCAACAACCTGTTCAGAATTCACGTGCCCACCGCTGGGCGTATGTCTGTGGTCTGTCGGTGAAGCGTGGTTACCTTAGGTTGAAAACTTTTGAATCCCACATGGTTGAGCGTGCGGAGGCCGCAAGTGTGCCCGCAAGTAAATTTCTTGTTCGCGGGAGTTTTCTGACTGCCAAGCTCGCTCTGTTCGGAGCATTTCTTTTTGTCAGCTTCTGGTTGTTTATGCTGATGTGCACAATTGTCGTATTAGCAGCTATCCCATTTCAGGGTTCAGACGCTCCAGGTAGTGACGATCTCGACGATCCAATGCATAGACCGTCTCGGCCTGAGCGTTACGATAAATGGGGTTCTCTGAAGTAGGCTATTGGTTATTTTGAGCTCTATTTACGCGAAACAATTCTTGCACCGCTCATCAACTGAGAGGTCCCGTTAGAGCTCGCTGTCTGTGCTGCGTGGGTTCCCCTGGTGAGCATTCCTTCTACGCCTGAACCTACGCTATATCCGGCCCAACTCATTGCCCCGAGAAACAGCATCGGTAGCACGATGAACATCGCCCCCATCACATACTCGATCACCTGCGCGGTGACAGTCCCATCCATGAAGCCGGATGTGGGCAGCGACAACAGTACCTGATTGGAAGCCGAAACTTGGTTGTACAACGTATCGAGCATACTGGAGTCGACCCAGCGCGCCAGTTCCCACCAGAAGCTCAGCATGTGTAAGGTGAACAGCGCGAACGTCACAGTCATGACGGTCTTCAGCTGGTATGTACTGACCAGCAGGATCAACGGCAAGCTGATGATGACGCCCATGATCAGGAACGCCTGCACCATCGGCAGGGCGGCGCGTAGCGCATTCATTGCGGGAAAATTACTGAAGGAACCCAGTGCCAATCCAGTATTGGTGGCCAGGTTATTGAGACCCTGATTGATCGAACCTCCACGAGCGCTAGAGCCGTAGTCCTGATACACCTGTCCGGGCGACATGGACATCGATTGCTGGCGCGGGCTGACCAGCTCACGCAGGGTGGCATCTTCGATCTCGTTGCTCGAACGGCCAGTCAACCAACCTTTCAGCTGAGTCAGCAGCGAAGGATCGACCTGCTCGATCAAGCGCTCGCGTAGCCCAACACCACTGTCGCTCCACCAACGCTTGCAGGTGGGGTAGCCCGCGCCATTCTCCAACCGCGGCAAGGAAACATCGCGGTTGTCGTCATACGGCCACTTGACGCGCGGTGTACGTGAGCGATCGGTGTCGTAGTAGCCCGGAGTGTCGAGAAAATAGCTTGAGCCGATCCAGGACGCGTCGTGACTTTGTGCCTTGTCCAACTGCGGACGGTTGGTGAACAGCCGAGAGCGGGAATAGCCGTAGCAGTCGCGGGTGAAGTCGGCAACTTCCTGCTGCAGGACCTGACTGTCGATGCGCGAGCTGTCGATCTCCATGCGCATCTGTCGGATATCCGGTGCGCAAGGGATGGAGGCGGTGGCCGCCGCAGTCACGCCTTTGCTCAAGGCATGTACCAGGAACCACCAGATCGGCGCATTGGCAGAGCGTCCGCCAATGGTATTGAAGGTCGTCCCCCAGGCAGTTTCTTCTGGTTTGGCCACACTCACGCCGCAGCGCTGACTCGCCGCATCATCGAACGTCATTGACGAGAGGCTCAACGGAAACACAGGCGCGCAACCGAACAACACGACGATGTAGGCCAGCCACAATCGGTTCTCGATCCGCGGTACCGAGAGCAGTCCCTTGTTGCCTTCATCCGCGCCTTGCTGACGGGCAGACAACCATTCCTGCAAGATGATTGCACCAAAGGGCGCGGCGAATAGCCCGGTGTCGGACAGGACACTCCAGAGGCCGTTATTGATGATCCAGGCCAGCAGAGAGAGGTAAAACTCGAGGTAGCTGTTGGTGCTCATGAGCATGGTGGTGGCCTCACAGTCGGGTGAGTTCGACGCAAGTAACGAGCACGAGCCCTAATGCTCCGATGCACTTCACGCGCAATCGATCCTGTGGTCGATGTCGGTAGCGTCGAAGTAGATCCCACCAGATCGCAAAGAGGGCGCTGTAGAGCAAGGCACGCCACCACCGCAGATAAGGTCTTACGGATGCGAATGCCTGCTGCCAGGCCTCGAAACTACCCAGTGCAGTGAGGCCGATCCAGGCGACCAGTGCGACGCTCAGGATCATCGCCGCGGTAATTCCCAGACCTGAAAGCAAAGTGAATAGCCGTGAACGTTTCATGGCTTACTTTCGTCTGGCGTCAGCATCATTGAGTCGACCGGGCTCGGGGTCGCCTTGCTCGACTGTACGCGAAGCATCGGCACCACCGGCATGCCGATCGAGCACAAGGCTGGCGGTGTTGGTAGCCAGCATCTGGCGAACCTGCAGTTCGGTCTGCAGCAGGCGTATTTCGCGCTCCAGGGCGTCGATGTTTTTCGTTAAGGCGATTTGCGCCGGCTCGGCGGAAGCGATGTTCGGTTCGTGACTGCCTGCCAGCAGGGTGCGCAGTAGCAGCAGTGCCTTGTCGAGCACACTGGACAGGGCCGTCTCGCTGGCCAGACGGCGCGCCAGCAGATCCTGGTCGGGATCGTCGCGCAAGGCTTCGATCACGCCACGGGTCACCGGCAGCATTGGGCTCGAGGCTTTAGCCAAATTGTCAGGGGTAGGTGACAGCGAGCCGGACAGCAACCCTTGCAGGTACTTGAGGCGTTCGCTGTAGGCCTCCTGGATCAGCGGCGTCAATCCGCTGCCAGCGGTAGCACGCAGGGTTTCGCAGGTGTCGCAGGTCGAGACTTCGCTCTCGCCCAACACCCGAACAGCCCATTCTGATTCCTCCTGCGGCGAGGCCCAGGTCTGACAAATAGCCCCACCCAGGCAATCGCTGCTACTGATTAAGGCACTGTCCTCCACAGTCCGGTTGTGCAGCAGGTTGTAGCCTGCACGCACCACGTCGGAGGTCACCCGGATGGGCGTCTGCCCGCTGCCTCCAGCTTTCTGGCCTCCGACCCAGGACACCCCATTGTTGCCGTTATGGGTCTCGGTATTTTTCACCGCGGCCACCGCATCACCGCCAGTTTGCTCCAGGTTACCCTGCATCTCCTGGTTCTTAGCCAGCGCACCCCAGCCGGCTTGACCGACCTTGTCCGCCATTTTTTCGGCCATGGCTTGGCAGGTCAGTTTGGAACGGTCAAAGTCGATACGGCCCTGCATCACCCCGTTGCTCAACAACTCATAGAGGCCGGGATTGGCGCGTTGGATGATCAACGCCGGCAGCGACATCACCGCTTGGGTCGCGTTCTGCACGATACTGCCCATGATCTGCTGGAAACCTTCGGTGACGCCGTTCAGTTGGTTTTGCAGGGTGTTGGTGAGGCTCATGTTTCCGCACATCATGTTCGCTCGCCATGACCCGCCGACACCGATACCACTGGGTCGGTAGAGCGAACTCGGTGAGCCGACTGCCGAGCCGCCACCGATGGTGTACATCACTCGGTCGTCGAGTACTTCGCCTTGAGTGCCCAGGCGGTAATCACTTTCGGCGGCGTATGCATGTGTGGCAATGGCGAGCAGCCCGTAGAGCAACAGACTCACCAAGACAAACCATGATCGCGCGAGAAGCCGACTCATGAAGCACCTCCTTCGAAGTCGATGCTGAACAGGAAGGTCTGTCCTTCGCGCTTGCAGCAGCTGTAGGGGCGCCAAAGCGACCACGCGTAGCCGCCATCCGTGCTTTGTACTGGATCGCTGGGGAAGATGGCGCACGTGGGCTGAACCTGGGGGTAGAGCAATTGCCATTTGTGGGTCGAAGCGTCGTTTTCGACGATCGGGCTAGGCGGCCAGTAGCCGTCGCGTTTGGCGGGCGTGAGGGGCAAGTACACATGCGGCTGCCAGTTGCGGGTAATCACATCGCCGGCCCGTTGCGCCATGACTGCGGCCGCCTTGAAATCGTCGGGCTGTACCAAAAAACCCTGCCGGGGATAAACGCTGCCCCACATGTTTCCCGAAGCCTGACGTCCGATTTCACGGATCCCCGGCATGAGCGACTCGGGGTAAAGACTTTCCGGGATGCCATGGCGCCAGGCAAGTGAGTCCAGGGTGCTCAGGTAGTAGGGCATGAATGCCGTTGCGCCGCTGGCGCAGGCGTAGCCGGATTGCGAAGCCAGTTGCGTGGCTGCCCACCCGCCGGGGTGGCCGATGCCATCAACGTTCTTGAAGCGGGTCAGGTTGTCGCGGTGGGTGTTCGGGGTGATCAGGTTGCCGCCACCTTCCGAACCGCTGATGGGAGAGGAGAGGGTGGCCATCTCGGTCCATGGGTTATTGCCCGTGGTGGTGTAGCTTGAGACCACCAGTTCAGGAGTGAAATGACGAACCTTGGTGGAGGTTTTGACCTTGCAGCCAAAGGGTGTGCAGAGAAGCCAGAAACAAATGCCGACGATCCTGTATTCGAGACAGTTTGGCGAAAGCACGGAGGACGTGATACTGCCGGTGTCCAGCGCCACGCTTGGGCCGCACGCCAGCAGGACGCTCAGCGCGAAGGGCCGTAGCTTCGTGGGCGGGATTGACGAGCAGGCAACAGGCATGATCCGGGCTCTCGGTATATGGCCTGGGCAGGTTCGGTCAGAGACTGAAGACTGTCAGTGGAAATTATGAACGTGGATCTATCGGGTTTGAGATGCGTGAGACAATGATCTGACGCGAACAGCGCTTCGCAGGATATCGGGTTCCACAAGAAACTGATCTGCGGTGATCTCGAAAGTATTGACGAGGGTTCATCATCACTGGTGAACCTCTTCGTCCAAGGCGCTAATTAAGTCGTCAAGTTTAAGATCCCTGTACTGTTGAGATCTCCCCTAGTATTTCCCAACCGCCGCTAAGGTTCGGTGATGATCATCCCGGTGGACGCGTATTGTTGTCGGGAAGTCCTGGAGCTAACGACTTGCCAGTGTTTAGGGGAGGATCATGGTTGCTAATTGAAAAACACTTAGACCTTATAATCATGCGCTAATGGTGTGTTTAGTTTGTGTGCTATCTGTTTGTGTTGGAGTAGCCTAGGATGCCAGTAACCAGCCCGCATTGGCTATAGTTTAGAGTTCCAGTCATTTCAAATGTGATATTTCCATTGATTTCTTTTAAATTTCGAGCTCCAAT
Source organism: Pseudomonas sp. PS01299 (assembly GCF_029960145.1). Taxonomy (NCBI): domain Bacteria; kingdom Pseudomonadati; phylum Pseudomonadota; class Gammaproteobacteria; order Pseudomonadales; family Pseudomonadaceae; genus Pseudomonas; species Pseudomonas sp. PS01299. The sequence continues at coordinate 61,344 of NZ_JASCPO010000004.1, forward strand.
TGGTTTGGATATAGCTGTTTCTCCTGAGTATTGAGGCGTTCGAGTGATAAAGTATTGGGGGAGAGAAAAGTTTACGGTTTTTACCTCCGTTTTAGCTTCTCTGCGATAGGTCAGTAGCTCGTCAAAATTTTGGGTCATTGCTTGCTGAAATAGCTCGGCCTCAAATCCGACAAATGCTAATTGCCCGTTACCAATCCAAATCGAAAGCCCGCCGGTGTTTTCTCCTTTAATAAAAGTGTTGCGGGAAAGAAATGGATTTTCGTAGTTTTCTGTTTTTTTGGGTTTAAGGTGTTGTTTGTTATATTGGAAAATGTCGTTTGAGGTATTAAGCTTTTGAAGGCGTGCGTATAAATCTCGTGAAAGAGCAGACTGCGGCGCAATAAGTCTGATCCAGTTCTCGATAAATGTCATCCTCGCGAGGACTCGATAATCTACTGGTGATCTATCAATAAACTCGCCAGGGGGGTCAAGAAGCCAACATTTAGCGTTCCGGGTTGTATCCTTGTCGAACGAGCCAATCGCGCCATAGTAAAGCGTATTGGAGACTCCAAGTGGACGTTGAGCCAGTTTCTTTCCTAAGATGCTTTTTTTATGATGCGGAACAGAGCCCGTTTTTTTATTATTGTCTGGTACATGCGCCCCTTTTGTTTCAATCTGAATGAATTGCGTGCTGGAGCTTGCAGTGTTGGTTATAAAGTCAAGGGTTTTTTTGCTTTTTCCTTTTCCCCTTAGTTCCGGAATTGGAGTCCAGTCTGGTAAGGTTAGGTCGTGTAACTTGTCAATAATGCAAAGACCAACGGCCTCACCTAGCCGAGTTGTGATATCTCCTGGCACATCAGAAACAGTCTGCTGTATTCGAACCGATCCACCATTAAAATCGACTAGTAGCTGAGAATGTTCCGCCATGGTTCGTATGTGGTTGCGGAGATTCTGGATGCTAGAGTATTCAGCGGGGCCAGAACCTTTGCGGTGAACCATCATGTAGGTTAATAGGTCTGCTGGATGTATTTCTGTTGGGGATTTAATAAGTTCGATTATAGCGTTTGCGGGGTAAGGTTTGTTGGTTAACAGGTCTTTGTGTTGTGTGTCATAACAGATGACATCAATCATTATAGGGGTCTGGGGGGCTTGCCATTGCATGGTTTTGGATTTTCCAGATTTTCGTGTTGGATGCTACATGCCTCTTATACTATCAATCTGTTTTGCTACTTGATAGGCGGCTTCAAGTTCAGAGCATTTTTCGCTCTGCATTAGCCTCCATCGCTCTGCTTTTTCTTCGGGCTCCGTCATGGCCAGGGCGAGATAGAGGCTAGGTGGCACGGCCCGAAACAGCGTTTCGAGCTTCTTCGATAGCACAACCCCCTCAGTGTATTTTCCCGGCTCCTTACTGGCGGAGAGCAGCAAGGCTTTCTGTGCCGAAGTGAGCGTCTTGAAACGCGCGATCTCCTCGATCTCCGCTGGCGGCATGTTCAAGCAAATCCACCACTCAATCATGTTGAGCATGGTCTGCGCGGCAGCTGGAAAGTCAGCAAGGTTCTGCGTCGCCAACCAGAACCAAGCACCAAGTTTGCGCCACATCTTCGTCCCCTTGACCACGAATGGCGCCAGCAGCGGGTTTTTGGTGATGATATGGCCCTCGTCGGTGACCATGATGATCGGTCGCCCCAGGTACTGGTCGCGTTCGGCAACGTTGTTCACGGTGTTCATCAGGCTGATGTAGCTGATGGACATCTGGGCTTCGTAGCCTTCGCGAGCGTAGGTGGCCAAATCGACGATGGTCACATCGCTCTCGGGCCAAGGTGTGCCTTCGCGATCGAACAGTTCACCCTCGAAACCCTGGCAAAACAGGTCGATGGACTCGCCCATTTCCTGGGCACCCCCGCGACGCTTCTCCGGCAAGTGCGTGTCGGCGGCTACGCGCAGTAAAGCGTCGCGCACGTCGCGGGTCAGTACCTGACGGTCCGCGGCGACACACACACGCGCCGCATCCAGAATGCATTCGCGGATCAAGCTGCGATCGGCTCGACTCAGGCGCGCCTCTTCCTTGGCCTCGCCGCCGGTGATCATCAGTCGAGCGGTAATTTCCAATTCGCCAAGAACATCGCGTTGGTCTTCGCGACTTGCTACCGCCTCATCGTCCAGCTCATCGATCGACAGACTCGCGACCTGGTCCTGCTGCTCGACCAGGCGCCAAGCATCAGCAAAGGGGGCGAGACTGACCGAAGCGCCAGGTTTCAACTGGACCTTGTTGACCGAGAGGCCTTGTGTCGCAAAGTAGTCACCCTGCAAACCAAACGAATTGCCGGCCTCGACGATAAATAAGCGAGGGCGGTACACCGCCATGACCTGCATTAGCAGGGTGACCAGGGTGGCTGACTTGCCGGCGCCGGTGGGGCCAAACAACAGCAGATGGCCGTTCATGGCCCGGTCCAGGCGTGACAACGGATCAAAGCTCAACGGCGAGCCACCACGATTGAACAGGGTGATGCCGGGGTGTCCGGTTCCCATGCTGCGGCCCCAGACCGGAACAAGGTTCGCCAGGTGCTGGGCAAACATCAGGCGGGTGTACCAGTTGCGCGTGTCGCGAGCCGGGTTGTAAGCCATCGGTAACCAACGCAGGTAGCTGTTGCAGGCGGCGACTTCATCGCCTTCGCGTACCGGTTGCAGCCCCGCACCCAGCAGCGCGTTGGCCAGGCTGACCGAGTGTTGGTGCAATTGCTGCTTATCGTGACCGCGCACGTAGAACGCCAGGGTTCCTCGGTACAGCTTGTGCTGGCGACCGATGATTGCACGAGCCTCTTCAACATCTTGGCGGGTTTGGGTCGAGGCCAGGTTTTCACCGATCGCTTTGCGCGCCAGGCGATTCAACTGATCCTCAAGTACATCCTGCGGTTTGACCACCAAGGTCAGACTCATCACCGTGCCTTCGGGTAACTGGTCGAACAGGGCATTCACTGCGTCGCCCTTGCGGGTTTCTCCGGTGAGTTGACCAATCAAGGGAGCCCGGCGCAGCTTGTCCACCACCATGACCCGATGGGGTTGGCCATCGAAGAACCAGAGTCCGCGCTGGACATCCGAACGGGGCTCGTTGAAAAATAGGCGCTCGGCGAAATCGTGATCGAAGGGCAGTTCCAGCGACTCACCGTCGACCGACTCCGGATAGGCCACGCGGTGGTAGAACTCCTCGGGTGCTTCATCGGTGAGCTTGGGTGCTGGATTGAACCAGGGCAACAACCAGGCATACAGACCTTGCCCATCGACTCGCGTCGATTGCACACCGCATGCCTGCAACGAACCCGCAATACGTTCGCAAGCCTGTTGCAGGGATTGCACAGGGGTGAGTCCTGCCTCCTCAGCGTCAGAGTCAAGCCAGCGATAGACCACCAGGCGCACCCGGCGGTTATTGCCACGCCACGGCAGACGTGTCACCACTTTATCCTCAAACAGACCGCCAGGCTTGGCAATGGCCTTCAGATGCTGGCGGCTCACCTCCAAATATGCCTCTGTGAAAACGGTGCCTCGTGCTTTGTCCTGAATATAATCGGTGAACCGGGTCAGGTAGGGGGTGAAGTCGTTGTCGTCCTGGCAGAAAAACTGCGCCACCCAAGGAGCTTGATCCAGCTCGTCAAAGCTATCCTGCAGGGCATCTTCAAGGGCATCGCGGGCCGCCATCAACCAATCGGGCTCGCGCCCTTCAGTGCCGATGGGCAGCAACTCGAACACCGCGCCCACCGAGCGATTGTCGTCGAGCAGAAAACACTGCTCGGCGTCCATGTACTCGACCCACGGCAGGTAATCGGTGAAGCTGGGGTTGTGCGCATAGAGCGCGGCTTCATCAGCCAAGGTGGCACGAGGGCGCAATGGATTGCGCCAAGCTTTCCACGCAGGAGTACGGTTCCGCGAATCGTCGGTACGCACTACAAGTCTTCCTGACGTTCACCCGGCAATGCGTACTGCACGCGTTGGTAAAACGGAAAGGCTGTGGAGTAACCCGGAACCGGTGCCTGCTCGGTGCCACTTAAATGCGGATACACGTACAGCACCAGATCGGGATTGGGCAGGCGAGGAAACAAATTGTGGATCTCGTTCGTCGCTGTGCGCGTGTACGGTTCCTGGAGAGCCGCGGAGACATCTGCCTGAGCCAGCGGGCGGCGTAACTGCTGTCGAGCATCCAGCAGTTGCTGCTGAGTGCCTTTCGAACCGGCGCCGTTCCAGATATCCATCATGGTTTGCTCGCCATGGGGCAGAAGCGTCTCCTTGTCGGTGGAACACCCCGCCAGGACCCAGCAGAGCAAGCTAATCCAGGTCAGGCAGAGAGGCATGGTCTTTTTCATGGCGAACGCTCCGGCCCATGGGCTCGTAGTCGATGGTGATCTCATGGTCGAGGTGCAGTGCGACCTGTGCGGCCGGTGGCACATACACGGCAGCAAAGGCTTCGCCGTACAGTTTGTTGACCCACTCGCGGATGTCGCTGACCCCACCACTGAGAATTGAATTCAGTGCGCTATTGCCACTGCTGCTGGTGACCCCGAAGGCACTGCCGCCCGAACTGATCACGCTGCTGTTGTTCCGCTCATCCCCAAGCAGCACTGCGACACCGGCACCGGCGGCAGTGATCAGGCTCTGGCTGCCGAGGTATTGCTGGGCGTTCGAGCGGCGCTCGCCAGCGATGCAAGGAATGCCATACGGATCGGACAGGTAACCGAGCCCGCCACGGATCTTGTCGGTGTTCGAGCTCTGGGTGGAGGCATTACGGCTGGCTATCGCCTTCGGCTGCGGCACCGTGCGGATGGTGCCATCGGTAAAAACAAAGGTAATTGACTCGACCTGTCCGCGTACGCAGGACAGGGTCCAGTCACCGGACGCCGTGCCGCTCATCACGGCCCCCGCGACGTCCGGTAGGTCGATGCCGTTGGCGGTCAGGTTTTCCGGACCGACCAGCACCTTGAAGGGATAGGGGTCATTCACGGTGCCGTCCACCGGGACTCGGCCGATCAGCGCAGTCATGGCGACCGAGCCCAACAGCGTGGCGTTTTCGGGGATCGTGTAGACCGGCTTCGCGCCTTTGGTACGATCAACGGATCGCGTCAGGTCGCGCTCACCCTTGGTAACTGCACGTAGCTGTTTCTGGCTGCGATCAATGGCGTTATTTTTCATGCCCTCCAGCGAGTTGAAGGCGGTAGGCAGGCTCAGTGCGGAGGAAGTCGTGGTTTTGCCTCTGGCGTCGGTGGACGGAGCATCCGAGGGTTCAATCCACTGCAGCGCATCATTGGTAGAATGCCGCCCTTCGAACTGAGCGCCGTCGCCGGGCTCAAGCCCCAATCCGATCGGCATGTCCTTGCTTTTGCCAGCCAGTCCCGACAACTGATCCTGCAATTGCGTCAGCAGACCGCGAGCCTGACGACTGTCTTGTTCCGCTTTGAGCCGGGCCTCGTTGGCTTGGCGGCGGCCTTCGTCGACCTGCTGGGTCACGCTGCCAAGCGCCGTCTGGATACGCGAATCGACGCTGTTTTCCCGCTCGCGCAGGCGGTTGTTTTCCGTCTGCAGCGAATCGTTGTGTTTCTTCAAACCGAGCATGTCGCTGCGCATGGCCTTCACCTGCCCGACCAGGGTGGCGACCGTGTCGCGTGGGGTATCGCCCGCAATGCCGAGCGACTTGGCTTGCTCGGCGGATAGTTGAATATTGCCCTGATCAACTGGGTGGTCTGGAGAAGGCGTGCTGCCACTCGGGACCCAAGTTTTCAGGATGATAAGCACCACGCCCAGCAGCGCAGCCGGCACCAGCCATTTGAGCAAGGCGTTAGCTTTCATCGTCAGCACCTCGCGCAACGGGCGCGAGCAGCACCGCTTGTTCGAGGCCGGCACCGCGGGTGACAAGGTACGCGATCGTGGTGTCTTCAGCGCTGCCGACAGGCCCGAGGAAAGCATGCTGGAAGGCCGCGGCGAACAGCTTGGCCTGAAGCCGCCGTGGATCGAGTTGCACCGTCTTTGAACCACGATTGCGCAACTTCACCGCCGTCACCCAGTAATCACCGAGTCGCCAGACGGCGATGGGTGTGCTGGACACGTTTTCGGTCGGCAGCAGGGTTGGCAGTTCGGTGCGCAGCTTGAGCGGGACGCGGCTTACGCCGGGTAGGGATTCTACGGTGCGCAGCGGCGCGTACAGGCTTTGCGCGGCGTAGCGCGTCAAAGCGACCGGGATCGGTGTGCGTTCTGGAGCAGGGACGGCGCTAGATTCAGCCTCGGTAGCTTGCCCCTGAGCATTCTTGAGAATACGTACGGGCTCCAGCGGGTGATCGCCGGGAGTGGCCGCGATATCCAAGAGGATAATCTCGCCCGTCTTGACCGATTGCAGTTGCAGTCGGGTCGGTGCAATGGCTTCTGACGCGCGCAGGTACAGCGTGCCGCCAGTTGATTGCACACGCAGTTTGCCTGTCAGGGTTGAGGGCACACCAACTCGAACAGCCTCGTCGATAAAGACCACCCGCTCCTGATTAATCACAAGAGGGACCGCGAGGGGGAGGCGTTCCCAACGCATCAACTCGACGGCCTGCGCTGCACCACCGCATAACATCAGTACGACGGTGAGTCCCAGGGTAGACATCCGCATCATGGCTCACCTCCAGGCAGCGAGATTTTTTGCGGAGTGCCCTGATAACAATCCAGTGCCAGTCCCCACTTGTTGCGTTCGGGGTCCAAGTCGAATCGCACCACGCGCAATGGATAACGCACCACCACTCGTTTCACCGGCTCGGCGGCGTAATACTCATCGGCATTAAGGTCGAGCCTGACCAGCCAACTGTCGCGATCGAGTTGCTTGACCCTGAGTTCCGGATCTTCACTGTAGCCTCGGCCGAGAATCTCGTAGACGCCACGCACCCGCTGGCGCAGCTCGCCGGCGGCCTTGCGGTACTCATAGTCACCGTCAAGGAAGGTCTTGCAGGCGGGTGTCAGATAGGACTGCAGGCCATAGATGGCGCGGCGATAGTCCTGCTCGCCATCCGAGGGCCAGCGGTTGAGCTGGCCAAAGATATACAGGGCAAAGGCATAGACATTCTCTGAGGGGATATCCCACCACTTGCGCGTGCTGCCCGAGCGCAGATCTGGCGGTACATGCACGGTCAGATCGGTCGGCGCCGAGCGCCAGCCATACCAGAGTCCGGCACAGACTAGGGTGAGGATCATTACCGCCAGACGCAGGCTGAAGATGTGGGCCTGCTGGGCGTCCACCTTGTTCCGAAAACGGCTCATCGCTGCCTCCGGGACAGAGCAGGGCGCAGCCGACGCGAGCGACGGATCGTCCAGGCGCCGGAGTGAAGGATCAAACTCCCGCGACCCAGGCGCCAACGGCTGGCCAATACCCATTCGAGCTTGCGGTACAACCAGGTCTCGGGACGGGCCCGTTTGGCCCGACGCAGTAGCGTGCCACCGGCCAATAGCACCACCGCCATGCCCGCAATCATGCCGGTCGGTGCCACGGCTATGGAAGCGGTGGCGATCGCCAGAGGAACGCCCAGCAGCAGGCCGACGAGTGCGCCGAGACCGAGCGCTACCCACATCTCATTATTGGTCAAACCACGCAATACGGCGGGATCACGATTGAGTCGCTCCGGCAGAAAGACCAAAGTGCCGTCGGCAAGGCGTTCGATAGTGTCGTTCATGCCAACCTCACAGAATCGCGGCAGCCTTGGTGAGGAACCAGATGATGATCACCACCAACAGGGCGCCGATACCCACTACCGCGCCGAGGTCTTTCCAGGTCTTGCGTTGGTTTTGGACATCGGCGAATACGGTCAGGGAATGCCAGGCCACGCCGAGAAAAGCGAGCAGGGCAATCAGTAGACCGAGCAGAATGCCGCCGTCGTAGGCGTAGTTTTTGATCGTCTCGATCAATCCGGACCCTTCACCACGTGAAGGAGCTTCCATGGTCGGTAGCTCGGCAAAAGCTAGGCCTGGACCAAGCACAAGCAGAAGACCGATCAAGCGTTGGCTTGCGCGATCACGCAGGTTGTTTTTAAGGGGGACAAGGCACTTGAGCATGATGGCGATCTCCGGTGTTAGGACAGGGTGAAGAACATCAAAATCAGCAAGGTGAGCAGTACACGCGCAGCGCTGCCGCCAAAGGCTCCAAAGCGCACGCTTCCTGTCGCCCAGCCCCGGTAAGCCGTCCACATCACCCAGGCACACCACAGCAAAGCCAGGACGAGAACCAGGGACATCCACAGTGTTGAGCTGCTCTGCGCCGAAAAGCCGGAGGCGTTTTGGAAGGCCGCGGTCTGAGCGTCAGTCATGCTCATGGCGAGGACTCTGCGGATGGTGTGTCGAGACGGTATTCTCCAACCAACTCAGTGGAGTCGCGGGGTTGAGCGCGAGAGGGGGAGAGATAGTCCTGCACACCCTGGCGGATGCGCTGGATGTCTTGAGTTAGGCGAGGATAGTCAAAGCGGTAACGTGTATTTGACTCTGGTGCTTCGTCACGTGAGGTCCGTAGTACCAACGTGTCGAGAGTATCTAACTGTCTGATGAGTAGACTGAGTTGCTGCTCATGCTCGCCCGCAGCAAAGCAGTCGCTGTGAAATGCGATCACAGTGAGCATGAGAAAACGAATAGGAAAAACGGACATTGTGGTGGTCCCGACGTTGGTCTGGAATTAAGATCTCCGAGGGAAGAGTGAACGTCAGCAAATTAATCGAGCTGGCTACGATCGGTTTTTATTCAGTTGTCGTTAAGGGTGATAGTGGTGGAAGGAATTAAAGAGAAATTGATAATTGAGGTCGCGGAGTGTCTGCGTGGCCGCACTGACCACGAAATTCTTGAGTTTTATATGTCGACTGAGAAATTCGCAAGAAAATACGCTGTCAGTTACGAGCTAGAAGGACCAATGCATTTGGTTCTTGATAACAGCATAATTCAGTCTTTTAAACATAGAGCAACTAAGCCGAATCGTGATTTGCAGGCGTTATCATATACTGCGTTCACCAGGTTTGTGACAGGCTGGAGCGACCGAGAAACCTACTTGGCTGTAACTCCTGTAGCCTTGTATGAGCATATGGGACGTCGTGGAAATATTAACTATGCTGACGCATTAAGTGCCCTCGAAGAGCTTCGGTTGTTTTTCGCTGATACAGGTCTGCGTATGACTTGGATCGGTTTTAAGTCGATTGAGCATTTGGTGAGTGTTCTGGAGGCGGTGCATGATGACGATGTATACCTCACCCAATATTTTAAAAGTATAGAAGAGCTGAGTTGGAAAAAAGATCTTGAGGCTCCTTTTGGTGTGCTAATTCCTCTAGGTATTGCATATCGGGAAATACCTGATGACTTGCCATTGAGATATTTTGACCCCTGGTATGTTAAGTTTGTGCTCACTAGTCGAGTTGAGCGCGCGATAATTAAGCAATCACAGCATAACCCTGATGCCCTTCCGATTGGGAGTGGTCCAATGGCGGATGCTCTAGCGGATCTTAATAATTTCAATAAGAAGGGGGCTTTATTAGGCCTAGGGGATATCGACATGTTGCAGGTATGCGACGGTTCCCGGCAATACAAGCAGAAAGCCGGTTATGTTTTGGTAGGGCAAACGCTGGACGATACGCTCTCTGATGTCCTGCGGCATCGACATTCATATGTCGAGAGCGCGGGGGTGGAATTTGGGACAGCTGATACGGAGAATCAAATCAAAGGCATGGTTAATTTCATGTTTTCGAAACCCTTCTCTGAACATCAGAAGCGAGGTGACTGGATTCAGCCTAAGTACCAGGACTTTATGAGTGCAATCGTCACAGCCTGCAAGAAAGCGAGTACGAACTCCAGTCATATCTAATGCTTTGAAAAAAAGGGGCGTCAAATTTTAAAGATATTTCTTGAATGTTGCGGCGGTGATCGCAGTTGTTATCCCCAACATTGCGGCGCACGGTAAAAAAATAGCGAGTGGATTGAGCGAAAAGGGGAGAGACAGATAAATGATCCAGGGCACGAGCAGCACTGTTGTCACGGCTCGTTTAGCACGATGGTAGACAAAACTGCTTTCGCGACCTGCCCCAAACTTGCGCAGGTCGCGTCGCATCAACCCATCGACAAAACCAGTAAACGTGGTCATTAGAAACAGTGGGGCGGCCAGGACCAGAATGGTAAGGCGTACCACGAAGGTAAAGGTCACGTAAACTGCGGCCAGTACGAAATCCTCAATGCTCACGTAGAGCTGGTTGATCCAGCTCGAGAAGCCGTTGCCTTGGTTCGACACCCGCGCCTGCCTGGCAAAATCCGCAAAACCGGTCTTAACCAATAACAATTGATTGAGAAAGTCCAGCCACTGGACAATCGTCTGCCCAGGTTGTTGGAGGATGACAGAAGATTTGAAGTGCTCGCTGAGCCACCCCAATTCACTATTCAACATTTCCTGGCTGTGATGCCAACCCTCATCGTCCCAGACCAGTAGCAGGCCGGCGAACTCGATGAGGATCGAGAACAGCAACGAGGCCATCAGCGCACCGATGATGCGTAGGACCAGGCCAATCGCCGAGATGATCAGTCCTGGACGTTGGATCGGTTGTGGCCGCGTGTTCTGGGCGGCAGTCGCCATCGTTTACTCCATTGGGCACTGTTGAGTTGATGCAGCCACGGCTCCTGCCGAATACGTGTTTGCTGAATCGAAACCTGTGGCGGGGCCGTCTAACCCACCTGATCCAGATCGAAGTTTGTTGTTGGACCGCCACCGCTTGCGCTCCACCATTGCCCTGCCTGCGCGTTGTAGCTGGCCCGCATTCGTTGGGTAAGCTCCTGCAGGTCTTTGGGCATGGCATCGTCGTTGGAGGGTTTTGGCAACGGCATGCGGACTTTCCAGAGCTGCCCCCCGGCCTGGAAGGAGAACATTTGTCCCTTGGGCAAGCTGACGATGTGAGCAGGCTCGATCAGCGGCACGCTGGTGCTGCTGACACGGTCCTGTGAGGACGAGGTGAAGTCCGTGTTGGCCTCCGGATCGGAGGTGTCGGTTGCACCCGAGACCAAGGTTTTGGTGAGCACATTAACCTTGGGCAACTGCTGGGTGAGCAGTTCCGCGGTTGCGGTTTCGCGCACCCGCAGCATCTGTAGGGTGTTGAAGTTGCCGACTACTTGGCCGGCCTTGGCCCGGTTGCCGATTCGTGCTTCGATATCGCTGAGGGTTTGGGTGTAGGCGGTTACCTGGATACCGGCACCGCCCCCCTTGTTGATCAGCGGAATGAACTCATCGCCCATCAACTCGTTGAACTCATCGGCATGCAGGTTGATTGGCAGTTTGTCACCAGCGTTGCCAGATTGAGGCAGTCCATGGTCAATGCCATGTTTGTAGATATGTCCCGCGACCGAGACCAAGTCGGCGAACATTGAATTGCCCACGGCGGCGGCCACTTCGGCATCAGTCAGCGCATCGAGGCCAACGTAGACGATGCCGCGTTTTCGGATGATCTGCATCCAATCGAAGATTGGCCGCGGGTCATCTAAATCGGTGTAGTTGGGCGCCAGTAGCTGGGAGGTCTTGCCGGTGGTAAGTTTCTCCAGCAGCGGCAGTAGCGAGGCAACGATTTTGTCGAAGTAAGTACGGTCATATCGCACCGCCGATCGCAGTCCGTCCATGACTGGATCAAATACCCGTTTGGCCGCCAGGTACTGCTCGATGGCCACCACACGCTTTTCGCGTCCCACCATATGCCGGGGAATGTTTTTCTCGTTGAGCTTGCCTTCAAGTTGGACAATCACCTCCCAGGCCTTCGGGTCGGTCTTGGCGAAAAACTGCTGAGCGTATTCGATGAACAGCGCATCGATATTGACCACATGTCGCTGGATCTGCAGGTAGTCCGGACGTCGACCCAACTCGATCAAAGCCCGGGCAATGATGTTGACGAAGCGCCAGGCGAACTCACGGAAGGCCGCCGAGTTACCTTCACCGCTGAGCTGCCCGGCGATACGCGACGCCACTTCCGAAATGCGCCCGAAACGTCCCACGGCGTTGTACCGCGCAGAGATCTCTGGCCAGCCTAGATGGAAAACATAGAATTCCTTTTCCCTACCGGCGCGTTTGGCTTCGACGTACATGCGCTTGAGCAGGTCGGCATCACCCTTCGGATCGAAGACAATCACTACCTCGTGTTCGACGCGGTGAATGTCCTGGGTGATGTACACCTCGGCGAGTCGCGTCTTGCCGACGCGAGTAGTGCCTAGCACCAGGGTGTGTCCGACCCGTTCGCCCAGTGGCAGACTGACCTCCGTTTCATTGGGCTCGACCCCATGCAACAGTGGCGAGCCACCTACCGGGGGCAAAGGGCGCAACGGATTGAAGGCACTGTCCCAGGCGGTGACACGGGCCAATGTCGAGAGCGGGAACGGTGCATGCTCCACGCGCCGTTCGAGTCCACGGGCCAGACGGTAACAGGCAGGTTGATCGACATAGTGGGCGACCACCGGATCCTGGGCCTCGACCAGTCGCTGGGTGTGCAGGCGAGTCCAGCGAAATCCGCGGCCCATGAACAGACGCTTGCGGCTGATCGGAATCTGTCGACTGGTCAACTCGTAACGGGGCAGCCGACGGATATTGCGCCGATAGCGCAGCACCTCCCAGGCTTGTCGAAGCCGGATAAGGCCGAACAGGGCATAGGCCAGCGCCGCAACCAGACCGATCTCGGGTGACAGGGCTACAGCCCAGGGCGAGTACATGCACAACACCGCGGCAGCGATACAGATTGCTACGGTATACAGCTCCACCGCTGGCCGGAGCTTGGACTCCATCGCATGCTCGGCCATGACCTGGACTCACTGTTCCAGTGAGGTGGCAGTAATTAAGACGGGATAGTGCTCAATTTGCAGGCGGATGGCGATGTCGTTGCCGTTGACCGGCAGGATGGTGATGTCCGGAGCGGCTGCTCGAATCCGGGTCAAAGCTTCGGCATCGGTTACTTCAACCGCTAGACCAGCCGCGCCCATTTCCTGCAATTCAGTCGCGCGTTGACGCAACCAAACCAGTGAGTGGGTATCCTCACCCACCAGGAAAAATGGCCGTAAGCCCGGCATGTTTAGGGCGCGAGACGTGATTTGGCCGGGGCTCAAGTAAGAGCTGCGAACGGGTAATATCCAGGTTTCATCGGCAAACGTGGACAAGTCTGCATGCATGACCCGACCAGGCTGGATATTGTTGTTTATGGACGGCCCGGCAACTTGAAAATGGGGGCGGGTGAAGTCGCTAGGCTGATCCCCGGCTAAGGTCAGTTCCGGTTGGGCTAAAGATGCCAAGAGCAGGATGAAACAGCAGGTAAGGGATATTCGTTTCATGGTGATATGCCTTGTTCGGAGGAAGTCAGCAGCCGTTCAAGCTGCCGGGAAAATTCGGCGCGGTAACGCGCCGCCGGCGTTCCTCCTGCCGGTCGGTGATAGTGTCCGGCAGCCAACACCCAATCACCGGTGACAGCGTGATGCTCTTGCAGCAGGGCGGCAGTCACAGCCAGATTGCGGTAGGGTTCGAGAGCTTCGCAGGGACTGGAAAAACGTTGTCCGTGATAACCAAGGTTGGTTTGCCCGAGCCCTACATCGATCCGCTTGGCGTCATACCGGACGAGCGCGCTAAGCAATGCATGGCAGGCAGCCTGGCGACTGGCGAAGCGGTAGGATGTTCCAGCGATGTTCAGGGTCCAAGGCCAGGGCAGCAGTCGACCACGGACGCGGATACCGCTCTCCTGCAGGGCAATCGCAAACAGCACCGTAGACGGGATGTCGGCGTCATGCGCCGCCAGTTGGTAGGCTGGCGGCGGAAGCTCCTCGGCCTGAGCCGCCAGCATCGCCAACATCAGCGCAATACCACTCAGTCGAGGCGTTGCCATTGTCTGTTCACCTGTTGAAATGTGGCGGGCAATGGTCTTGGGGCGCCCAGGCTAAACCAGCGACCACGGTCATGGTTCAGGGTGATCTGCCGGCGTTGAACCTTGGCTGGATCGATGTCCGCTTGCCGAGCCCAGCTGCGGACGCGTTCATCCTCGCCTTGGCTGCCCACCAGGTAGATATCGAACGCCGTATCACTGCTTTGCAGACGCTGCGCTTCGGCGGTGCACGCAGAGCAGTGGTCTTCGACAAACAGAGCTCGGCGCGGCTCTACCGGTGAGCCAGCAGAGGGCGGGGATGCCATACCTTGAATCGGCAATAGCCCCGGAAGCAGCTTGGCCCAGGCCGCGGTGTAAGCGTTTTGGTAGGCCAATTCACGCTCGGCGCGTTTGGCTTCCAGTGCTACCTGTAATTCGGCATATCGCTGGCGCTCTTGGTCGGTCTGGGCCTCGACCCCAAGTGCGGTCAACGGATCGAGGTTCGGGCTCCAGAAACCACGTGGGCCGGCTTGGATCTGTTCGAAGCGCGTCCATTCCTGCTCGGTCAGGCCCCAACTCGCCGCCTGTTCAGAGTCAGAGCGCCCCAAGGGCGCGACCTGCGTGTCCTGGTTCCTTGACGGTGTCGTGACGGGGTTGCCCATCGCAGCGCCTATGGCCAGTAGCGAAGCGAGACAGACGACGGGGAGTAGTGGCGCTCTGTTCATGATCGCTTCTCAAGGGAGTTGCACTGTCTGGTCTGGCTGAGCAGCCACTGCGAAGATGGCCGCCTTCGGCTCCAGCACTTTCAGTCGCCATGTGCCAAGCTGCTCGCCGTTATGCAGCAACCGGATATCGTTGAGCGAGCGACTATCAGGAGGCGCGACCGCCAGAAAGGGCTCGCCACCACGGGACTCGACACTCAACACTGAGAATGGCGGCGGGAGCAGGGCAGACTTGGGGCGAGAGGTTTTCTTCGGTTTGGCCGGGGAAGATGTCGGTGGTGGAAGTGTTGGCTGTGGCTTGAGGTCCAGGAGTTGCTGCTCGACGTGCTCAAGTCGTGCGCGTAGCGCGTTCATGTCGGCTGTGGTGGCTCGGTCTGCCAGACCGTCGCGTAGTTCCTTTATCTCTTGTGCCCATTGATCCAACATCGGGTCGAGTGTGTTGACCTGTTGTTCACCGGAATCCACCATCTGCTTCAGGTCTTTCAGTGCATGCTGCAGCGTCTCCTGCGCGTCTTTGAGATCGCTCGAATCACGTTGCAAGGTTTGCAGGATCTGTAGGTGTTGGGCGTTCGCATTTCCCAGCTCGGTCACGCGTTGATACTGGTTATACAAACCACCACTCAGTCCAGAGACCGCCAGGCAAAGTAAGCCGACAATGAGGGTTTGAAACGTCGAGGCTTTCATGAGCGTGCCTCCGACTGATGGGACGAGCCTGGTGTGGCCCGTACGATGCCGACATCAGCCTTCTGTTGTTCGAAGCAGACCGAACGGCCGAGTTCATCGGTCGTAAGTTGCCAGGCGGGGCCCGCCAGCACTTGTAGCGCGCTGCGCAAAGGGATTGGCCCAAGCCGGTAATGGGCCGCGGGCAGGGGCCGAGTAAAGAGAATCCTCACCGACGCGGTAACGGGGCAGAGCGAATAGCCCGAGCGCTGCAGTACGTAGTGCATCGCATCCTGCACGGAAGGGCTCAGGCTGGACGGAATGTTCACTTCAATGATTTGGGCAAGAAGATCGCGTTGTTCCGAGGTGGGCTCGGTGCTGACCAGCGTATAGCGGCCATAACGAAGTTCTGCCGGATGGCTTTCTTCGGCTTTGCCCCTCGAGTGCTGGGCCTGATTGGAGCCACTGCCGATTTCTGGTTGGGTCGGCAATGGGGTGGGGATTTGCGCGGTGCAGGCGCTCAACAAACCCAGCAGGCAGACAGGCGTGAAAAAACGCTCCATGGAAAAAACCTCACGTCAGATTCAGTGCAGAACCTGACATGAGGTGAACGAGCGATTCAGTGAGAAAGTCGATTCAAGGCGGGTCGTGTTAACGCTGAACGCGTTGCTATTCATCAAAAATGGCGAGCCTATCCAAGACGGCAGCGTCGGGGTCGAAAATCAACAAGCGCACATCCGCCAATGCCGCCAGACAGAGTACGTTGACCAAGGCTGCCGGCGTACCGGCATCGAGTTGTTCTTGCCTCAGCGATGAGTAAGGACAGCCCTCGATTTTTACCAAGTTATCGTCGGTCCAGGGCGTGCCGATGAGCTTACAACCGACGCCATTGCAGTCCTTCAGGGCAAAGGGTTCGAACAGCAGACCGGTTGGTCTGGGGTCGACATAGCCCGCCCGGCGTTCCAAGTAGCGCAATGCTTCTTCAGTGAGGTGTGCGGTACTGATCTCCCAGGTTCGACTGTAGTGTCCCGTCTCGAAGCTCAAGCGACGGATTAGGGCTTGGGCATCCTCCAGAGAGTAGAGATCGCCGACATGATGCCGTTCGTTGAGCATTTCGCCCATCACGGCGTAAATCACTTGGCGCACCAGTCCGGTGGACTGACAGCGTTCATCCAACTCATCCGGAATGGATTGACCTTCGCTGATCAAGGCGAAATCGTCATTGAAAATGCAGGGGAGCAACTGCAGTTTATCGTCGGGCAGATGGACCTGTGAGTCGTGCAGGGGGCGAAAGCAGGGAGGGTAGTTGTTTTCGTAGGTTATCAGTAGCAGCCGTTCGATATGCAAGTTGTCATAACCGCGAGCAAATGGGTTTGAAGCTGGGAGCAGGGCTAGGGTTTGGTTCATAAGGGTTCTCCAGAATTGAAATAAACAAGGCGCCCGTAGGCGCCTGTGAGGGTTAAAGCCAGCCGTATTCGGCAAGGGAGAGCGGGCGACCTTCACCCACGATGAAGTGATCCAGTACGCACACGTCGATCAAGGCCAAGGCTTCTTTCAACCGAGCGGTCAAGACGCGATCCGCCTGGCTGGGTTCCGTACACCCTGAGGGGTGGTTGTGAACAAAAATGGCGGCCGCAGCGTTATGCGCGAGGGAACGCTTAACGACTTGGCGGGGGTAAACGCTGGCGCCATCAATGCTGCCGTGAAAGAGGATTTCGAACGCCAGCACCCGGTGCCGGGCGTCAAAAAAAATCACACCAAAGACTTCATGGTCTTGGTGTGCAAGACGCAGTTTTAGGTAAGCCGCTACGGTGTCCGGCGACGTCAGGCTAGGCCCGCGGGCGAAAAGCCGATGATCCAGAATATGCAGCGCTTCGTCGATCAGCTGGTTTTCTTGGACAATGCGATCTGCCTCGGAATCCGTGGTCTCAATCAGTTTGAGTGGTGTGCTCATGGCGCTACCTCCGAAGTGAATAATCAGGGGTACACGCCCGAGGGGAGTGGTTGCCCCAGGGTGGGTGTGGAGTTGCAGGCGTTTGCAGGTGATATAGGATTTACAGCCGAGTGTATCGGTGACGTTGACCGTGTAGAGGTGAACCACAACCGTCGCAAGGCAATGGAGAAAAGTCTCTGATGCCCCAGCCGGTTTCGGGATCGAAGTCGGCACTGATGGGCAATAAGCGAACCAGCCTACGGTGTATCGCGGCGATACGTTGTTCGATCTCATCCGGCGAGTAATACAGCGATAACGTGCTGCAGTCCTCGTAAGCCGCACCGAACAGGCAGTCGTCGCAAAGCCAGAAGGATTCCATATTGGTTCTCCTGTGCTGGTTGAAGAAAAGGCGCTCTATTGAGCGCCTTGATGTAAAACATCATGGATTGTTCAGGCGGACTGAACAGCACGTGTGGCGACACGGCGGACCGTGCGGGGAGTGGTTGGAGATTCAGGTTCAATCCTGGACTCTGTAGGGGTGTCGGTATCCTCAGCTTCGGCATAAGCCGACGTTGGAGAGGGTTCATTGATCGGCGCTGGCTCAGCAGGTGCTGTTGCTTCCTGCCTGGCGGGCGCTTTGTATTCGAACTTGCCATTGACCTTGATCCAGTCGATGAACAGCAAACGACCTTTCAGGCTGGCGCCAGGTTGGCCTTGTTTATCGCCTTTCTCATAGAGAAATGGGTCGATCCACAGGTCACCAATACGGAACGACAGCAAGACCTTTTTCTCGGCTTTTACGGCTTCCATATAGAGACGAATCAAGCGGTCAGCTTCGCCACCAGCGACTTTGCAATCAAAGCGGGTGTACTCCACTGCATCGGAGGCACCATGCAAGGCTGCGATATCGCAGGCCATGAATGGCTGACCGCGGCGGACCTGTACTTCACGAACACGGTTGAGGTAGCCGATACCGACGGTGTGCAGGTTGAAGTAAGAGGTCGCTTCTTGGGATTGGTTGGCGTAGGCCATGGTGGTTCTCCTGTTTCAAGGGAAAACGGCGACGCACAGCCCCTGACGGGAAAGTGAGCCCCCGTCAGGGTGGGTAAGATGAAGTCAAACGATGAACGACTCGTCACCGGCAAGCCGATGACCATCAGAGTGATGCTTCTGGGGGAATAGCTGTGCAGCAGAGGAGCGTCTGCGGTGGTAATCCGCAGGGATGGAGTAGTCGGCATTCATCACCGCTTAAGCGGTAACCGCGCGAGCTTCCGAACGCTGATCGCACTTGGGTAAACCACCACGAACGTGGCGTAGCCTTGAAGGTTTTGGCTACCTGGGCTGGGCTGTCAACGACAGCGAACCACGCCCTTTGTATAAGCCTGTCACAGGGGAGCGTCAAGACGCTACAACCCGATTTTTTTAGGCCGGAATACGGTGGTAGTCACTGGAATTAAGAAAATGAAAAAAAAGAAGAGTGGGCCTGGTGGCGTGCCAGGCGAGGAATAGAAAAACCACCTTTGACGGTCTTACGCAGTCGACAAGCTCCTCGCAAAACTTGCTTTAACTGCGCCATGATTCGCCAACCGACCCTTGTCGTGGCCTGGGTCGGAATATGCTGGCACGCATCCGCGCACAAAGGGTGCCCCGTGTTTCCCCGGTGGGCTCCGGGATTGATTACGATCGCCGAAGCGGATGACCGCTATTGCCGGGTAGAGGCAACAGTGGTCATCCGCCACCACAATCAGGTCGAGCAAAAAACGGGAACTAAATTCCGCAGAAGAGAAGGCTCCGAACTCTAAGAGTTTGACCGAACTGCCCGGAGCTAATCGGTCTTGGGTCGCCGTTGGCGATTATCCAAAGCTACTAGAGCAGAGAGGTCGACACGACGTCAAGCCTGCAGGCCCTTTCATAAGACGCTACGTTGAACACCATGAAAGAGGTTACTTACTGCCGAGATGTGCTGCTAATTGTTCGACGGTTGCCAAGATAAAGGCACGGTCGCTTTCTTTTAGTCCACTCAGCAGACCCGCGATCACCTGACCCTGGTCATTGGGGCGATTACTCGATGCCGTCAGGAGTTCATCCATCCTGCAATCAAAAATATCTGCCAGTTGCATCAGCTTGACTACTGAAAGCTCCACTACACCCCGTTCCAGGCGCGAGATGGCTTCGCTACCGATCCCTAAACGTTCAGCCACCTCTTCCTGGGTCAGATTACGCTCGCTGCGGTGCTTCGCGATCATGCGCCCGATTTGGGCTTGGGTTGGATGTTTATGTGCCAAGTGATGAGTTCTCCAGTTCAACCCGAATGGTTGAGCAAAGACCCGTTGACATGAACATCCTTAAGGGTTGAGTATCGACTCATTGGGTTGCTATAGTGACTGAAACAGCTGTGTATCGCGAAGTGGTTTCTGTCCCTTCAGGGATCAGAGTCCAGATTGGTTAGTAAGAACGACGGTCTGACAGGACCAAGTAGAGGGATGGTTGAGCATGGAAGATGAGAGCAATGGCGTCATGGATCTGATTTGGGATCGAACACTGGAGCTGTTCATCAAGATTCATGATTGCCCGGATAACCCCGAATACTTCGAACGCCTTATTCATTGGCTCAATGAGGATCCTGCCCATCTAAAAGCCTTCAACGAACTGGGGCAGATATGGATTTCGACAGGCATCGCCTTGGCCCGTGAAGTCGGACAACCTTTGATCGATTTGGAGCGGGATCAGGCGCCCCTGATGATGCACTGAGCTGTGCACCACCCTGACTTCATGTTGATCTCAATCGGACTGTCATGGGCGGCGCGTCTCTTTTCTGAACAGCGTAGTGCCCTTGCAGTTCGGATACTGCGAGCATGACCAGAACGGCCCAGATTTGCCTTTCCGCTTGATCATTGAGGCATTGCAAATGGGGCAGGCCGGGCCGGCTTCGACCGGTATCGACAAGGTGATCGCTCCATAGTGTTCGACCAACTTAGCAATCCAGTTCGCCTGCTTTGTGACAAACGCATCCAAGGTCAGGCGTCCCGCTTCGATTTCGTCAAGCGCCTGCTCCCAAATCGCAGTCATGCCAGGATCCGCGACTGCAGAGGGTACCGCCTCGATCAGGGTATGGGCCGCCGCCGTGGCCGTTAAGGCGCGTTTTTTCTTCATCAAATAACCGCGATCAATGAGGCCTTTGATAATGCCGGCTCGTGTGGCTTCGGTTCCGATACCGGTGGTGTCCCGAAGTTTCTGTTTCAGGCGTGGGTCGTTGACAAGCTTGGCGACGTTTTTCATCGCCTTGATCAGATCACCCTCGGTGAGAGGTTTAGGAGCGGCAGTTCGCATGGATTTGAGTTCGACATTGTCCACTGCGCACTGCGTGCCCTGTTGCAAGATGGGTAAGACTTGGGGTTTGTGACTGGGCTCATCCTCTTCGGTGTTTTCGGAAAGCGAGCTTTTCCAGCCCTGGACCAAGATCAGTTTGCCCACAGCGGTCAATCGTTCTTTGCCACACGCCAGTTCGACCTGGGTCCGATCAAACTCATGATGCGGAAGAAACTGCGCTAGGTAGTGGCTACGGATCAGTTCGTAGACATGGCGTTCTTGTTCGGACATCCGCACCAGGTTTGCCGGTTCGATGGTGGGGATGATGCCGTGGTGCGCAGTGACCTTGGCATTGTTCCATGCGCGGGAGCGCAATGATTGATCTAGATCCTCGAATGCAGGTCTGAGTGCAGGATCCGTTTTGAGCAGGGCGTCTAGTACCGCGGGAGCCTCGTTGAACATATTCTCTGGCAAATAGCGGCAATCGCTGCGCGGGTAGGTGGTGGCTTTGTGGGTTTCATACAGGGCTTGGGCGATGTTCAGGGTTTCCTGGACGCCGAGCCCCAGCTTACGCGAGCAGACTTCCTGCAATGTGCTCAGATCGAAGGGCAGGGGCGGCGGTTCTCGGAAATGCTCAGTATGTAACGAGATTACCGTGGCAGACTTCTCGTCGGTGATTGTTTGGACCGCGTGATGGGCAAGCACTTGTTGTAGGCAACGCCCCGACTCGTCCCGTCCTGAGCATGGCGGTAACCACGACGCGATGAATCGCTGGCCCATCGACGATAGGTGTACCTCAATGTTCCAGTAAGGCACCGGGACGAAGCCGGCAATCGCACGATCCCGATCGACCACCAGACGTAAGGTGGGTGTCTGGACGCGCCCCACTGACAAAACGCCGTCGTAGCCTCCCCGCCGACCAAGAAGGGTAAACAAACGACTGAGGTTCATGCCGATCAGCCAGTCGGCACGGCTGCGGGCGAGGGCCGAGTAATAGAGCGGGAAGGTTTCCTGACCAGACTTCAGCGAGGTCAGTGCCCTGCGAATCGATGCTTCGTTGAGTGCGGACAGCCAGAGGCGCTGAACAGTGCCTTGGTACTGGCAGAGCTCCAATAATTCGCGGGCAATCATCTCACCTTCGCGGTCGGCGTCGGTTGCGATGACAACGGTGGTGGCTTCGCTGAGCAGGCGTTTGATGATTTTGAACTGCGCGGCAGTCTTGGGTTTGACCTCCACTTGCCACTGCGCCGGAATGATCGGTAGATGATCCAACGACCAGTTCTTGTATTGAGTGCCGTAGGCTTCAGGCGGGGCCGTCTCCAGTAGGTGGCCGATACACCACGTGACAGTTGTCTCGGGGCCGATCAGGCAACCATCGCCACGCCGAGTGGCTCCGAGAACCTTGGCGATGTCACGACCCTGGGAAGGTTTTTCGCAGAGGAAGAGGCGCATATAACTACTCCGGATTGAGTTCGGAGCAGCGTTGTTTGAATTAGCAGGGGCGAGATATGAGAAACCTGAATGGCAGGTTCCTCATATTAGTCGGTGAGGGCGGCCTTGAATGAGCTGAAGCTGCTACCTTATTGGAGCGTTCGTAGCTGGGTGGGGGGCTTCATGAGCAGCGAGCAATGGCAGGCCTGGAACTTCGCGCAAAGGCGCAATTTTTATGCCTGAAGTCGTTCAGGCCTTAGGTGATTGCCCTCTGTGTTTCTTGGATTTCGACGTCGGCGAGTTGGCCTGCTCAGTATTTTGAGCGGCCGTCGGTTCACTGGAGCGTTCCCGCATGACCACGCTGTGTACCCGGTGAGGCAGGATGCCGACTCGACGGGCCTCGATCTTGAAGGTCACCCGTGCATTGTCTTCGCTGTCCTCCCACTCATCGCGCACCGTACGACCTTCGACCAGCACGCGCATGCCTTTCTGGTACAGCGTGCTCCAGTGTTCAGCCTCACGGTGCCAGAGCTCAACCGGCGCCCAATAGCCGCCCCGATCTTCATAGCTGCCCTCGCGTGGGATGGGGTTGTCGAAGTACACATTCAGCCGTAGCAAACGCCGTGGCTCGTCATTGCCTGAGGCGAACTCCTGGAACTCTGGCGCACTGCCGATATTGCCTTCGCCGACGAAAAAAGTACTCATCGTGTTTTCTCCACTGCGGGTGTGAACTGGCGCAGCAACTGTTCGGCACTGGCCATTTTGGTCGCGCAGGTCGTAGCCTGGCGGTAGAGCGAATGCACCACACTCATTTGAAGGTTTAGTGCGATACGCGCGCATTCGAAACGATGCAATTCCTTTCGTACGATCTGCGGCAATGCTTTGTTGGAGATCTGACGTTCCCAAACCGCCACACCCATGCGAGAAAAATCACGGGTGCGCCAACGCAAAAAGTTGCTGCCCGCACTGGTCTTCTGCAGCACCAATCGTATCTTCAATAGCGAGTACGGCGGCTGCCCGGCTTGCTGCACGACAGCCTCCATCAGGCGACATAACTGCGCCTCGATTTCCCTCGCCACCTGCGCCAGGTGCTCCAACTCCCCCTTACCCTTAAAAGGTTTTAAAAGGCCTTTTAGGGAGGCAGCGTGTTCGAGCTGCCGATAGGCATCCGGTGTCAACGCTTCGAAGGGCATTGGCTGAATCGGGATCATGGGATTCATGCATCAGCCTCCGACTCATCTACGCTCGCAGACGGACCGTACACTACCTCTGCCAAAGCGTCAGCGTTATCCACTGCTACAGCACCACGGCGAATGATCGGCGGTGCAAACTGAGAACGGCGATGACCCTCAAGGATGTCCATCGGGGGCAATCCATACTTCTCCACGGCCGCCAGGGCGCGGGCATTATTTGTGGCCATATCATCGCGTGTAACGCCGGCATGTCGATAACGTTGTGCCTGACCGAACAGGCTGCGTAACAGGTGGGCACCGTCGTCGATCCAGGCTTCCATGTCTCTTCGGCCGATCAAAGCCGTGTGATGGGCCAAGAGGGTATGGCGGACCAGCATGTCGTAGTCGGTCAATAGGTAAACCGCCAGAAAACCCAGTTGGCTGCCGATATACAACGGCAAAGTAACGGGGTGGATGTTGAGGTTGTCCCCCATGTCGATTTGTGTTGGCAGGTCCTGTCTGATCCTGTCCAGCTGTTGGGTCAGTTCTCCCATCCCAGCCTTTGCCTGCATCAGTTTTTCTTCGAGCTGCACGATGGCCCAATCGGCGTAGGGATCGTCATGGGCCGCAGTCTGTTTGATAAGGTTGGTGACACTGATGTAACCGGCCATACCCATGATCGAGTGGACGCCTTCGCGTGCGGCTCGACCTTGCCAGATACGGGCTGCATGGTGGGTATGCAGGGTCAGGGTGATGCTGCTGCGCAATGAACCCAGATTGAGTTGATAGTGATCGGCCATGGTGTTGTCCTCGCATAGGCTTGGACGGGAAGTTGCGACAGATGAGGGGCAAGGGCAGCCAAAAAGCTGAACGCGGTCTGTTCGGTTTGATGAGAAAGAGAAAATACATAACGTCTACGTTTAGTTGAGTACGTCCCGGTGTTCCTCTAAAAGCTCCATGGCTCGGTCCGATATTTCGTAGACTGGAGCTCAATAGATTTGATGCCACTGGCATCAAATCTATTGAGCTCCACCGCGTCCACGCAGTTGGCGCAGCTCATTCAGACACGCTTGGGCGAGGGCTGATGCGGGTTCGCCCTTTTTCCGAGTTGGCCGCGAGGGAGCGGGTGGGGGCGGCTCTGCGACGGGTGCCGGTTTGGCCTGACTTGCCCAAGGACGAAAGTCGCCTTTCAGCGCACGCTGGATCAGGCCCATCAGATAGGCCGCCGGCTTGCGTATACCACCGGCCGCAAAGCGTGCCTCCGCTTCGTTAAGCACCGCCTGCTGATCCGCTGGGTTGAGCTTGTTCAGCGCCACGGCGACGGCCTGACGCTCGCTTGGGTTCAGGTGCAGCGCAGTGGGCCAGTGCAGGTTATCCACCGCTGTGGTCGCGCGCGGTACAGTACAAATACTTTCTTTTAATACAGTACAGGCGGCGTTCGGATTCCGAACGGTGCTGGAAACATTAGCGTTCGAGCCAAATTCGGAATCCGAACGAGGGCCTGCACGATTCCGAACGTAGTGATCTTCCCCCCGTTCGGAATCGTGCAGTGCATCACCGGGAGGCTGATCCAAGCCTTGCTGCGTCCACTGTTCGCCCCAGCTGTCGAGCCGCGTCGGTAACCGATCTCGATCGATATTTGTGTCCTGTCGGACCTCCTCCACAATGTGTTGAGCGACAATTCGCACCGCCTTCGTCGCATGACCGAGGGCATGTCCGACCAGTTCTAGATAATCCTGATCCAGCTCCATGGCTTCGGCGGGGGTTAACGGCTCATCGTGCAGAACGTACAAAGAACCTTGTAGACGCCCGCTGACTTGCTCGCGACCGCGGCTAACCAAACTGAGCCAACGAGTGAGCCTGAGCATCGTCAACACGCGAGCAATGGTTTCACGCGAGGCTGACGCACCGTAGGGCACGCTCGAGAGGTAAGGCTGCAAATTCTCATAGCGCGGCGTGACCACGCCCTGGCCTTGCAGCATGAGCCGAAATACCTGCCAGGCATTTCGCTCCAATGGCGTCAGCCGATTATCTAACAGCAGCCGACGTGGCACGACTTCGTGTGATTGGCCGCTAAACAGAAACCCAGCTTGTAGGGACTGATTTGAAGGTTGGTCAGCGGTTGGATGTGCTGGCCAGCGTTCATTCAACTGCTGGGTGCACTGTTGCAAGACACGCTGCCAACGACTGGCAGGCGCAGTCATCATGTTCCGTTGCTGTACTGATCGATCTGCTGCCAAACGACGGTCAAGCTGATCTGTTGCTCTTCGGCCAGCATCATCATGGCGTCAAGCTGATCCTCGGTGCCCTCCTGGGTGCGTAATTGACACCAACGCTGCCAAAGCGAGTGCTCTTGCGCTTCGTTCAAGTGCTGAGGTCGGCCCTTGCGGGTTTCTATTTTGAGCAGACGCCGGCGCATGGCGGTTTCCGAATGCGCCAAACCGAAACATTGGTACATGATGGTGCTGCTGGCACCCAGCTTAAGAGCTCTATTGATCAAGCGCTCGTTCTGCTCGTCACGGCCGGCTTGTTCGATGAGTCGGTGGAGCACAGCTGAGTCGATTTTGACCTCGACCCAGGATACGGTCGCATGTGCCAAGCGCGACAGCGTGGCGGGCGGTAAGGATTGCAGCACGTAGATGTCATCCTCGCTCAGTCCGAGGGCTTTGCAGCGTTGTAGATTACCCAGACGCAGCTCGTGCAGCACCTGGGTCAGCATGGCCTGGTTCAATACATGGAAAGACAGGTTCATAGCGTTTCCCTCGGTGAGTCGTCTTCGGCGCAAAGCGTTAAGTCGATGAGGCGACGTGCCAGGCGGATCAAGCGAAACAGTTTGATTAACAAAGGGTCAGGTAGTCGCTCTAGTCCGATATCTACGGGGGGATGATCTGTTAAAGGCAGTTGATAGATCCCCAGCAACAATTGGCCGAAGAGGGCTGATGGCAGTTGCTTGCGGTCTTCCCAATTGACATCGTCTTGAGCGCGCAGCAGGGCGAGTAGCAGGAGGTGAACACCAATCGCTCGAGGCGCTGCTAGATCTCCTTGATCGATGTCGAGTGTAAAACCTAAGCCACTGGCCTGATCAATGATGCTCTCGGGGTACCCGGCGTAGGCCGCCATGCTTCGCGCAAGTCCGGCGATCTCCAAACGCAGCTGCTGGGGGTTATCCAATGTAGGTGCAATGGTCCAAACGTCATCGGTCGCTGAGGCCTCGTCGGTCAGCGCCACTTCGGTAGTCGTCTGGTAATTGATTTGTTCACGAATCTGTTGGACGCGTGACGGAGGGCTGACGGCGGTTGTGACATTTGTCTCAGGCGGCGTCTGCTGCTCCATTTGCGTGGAGTCGCTGTGAGAGCTGACTGTATTTGACTCAGACGCAAACGCCGGCGTGGTGGACTGGGACCTAGGGGCGACTGGAGCCGGGTCTTGGGAGGCCGGTCCTGCCGCAGCTTCCTTAGGTTCCCGCAGGGGGCTGCTCTTTGAGGGGGTAACGACATCGCTAGGAGGGGTGATGACCCGTTGCGGATCGCTCAGTTCTAACGCCAGCATGCGGTAGGATTGACCCAGTAGCCGACTCATGCGCTCAAGAAGTTCGGCCTGTATTTGCTCAAGATCGAAGGAGTCGGGCTCGGTGTCGAAGTTGCCCAAGGTATCAAGCCAAAATTCCGCGAACGCAACTGCGGCGGTTGGGTAGCGGTTCCAGGTCCGTTCTGCCTGGCTACGCAGTGCCATCAGGCGCTCGATCTGAGGCTTACCCAGCCCGGCATATAGGATTTGTGGAATGGCGGGTAGTAGGTATTCAAGTGCGTCAAGCATCCGGCTGATGTGTGACTGCGAGATCGGATAACCTCCGGCGGCAAGGCGGCGTGCTAGCTCTCGTTGTGAAAGCGCAGCCCCCTCAGGTTCAAGCATATTTTTTATTTTGGCTACGGCAAGAGCACGCTCAATGAAGGTGAGTTGACCGTGCAGATCGCTTTCTGCCAGGTGCCCGAGGAGGTTGGTGATTTCATCGCTCCAAGGCCTGAACAGGCAGTGGATGCGGAAGAAACGTTCGTCGTGAGTTTCCTGCCACAGCTCGCCGAGAATCGCCAAACGCGTATTTCCACCGTTGCGGATGATGAAGTTGGTTTCTCCTGGACGGCGGGTAATTTGAGGTGGTTGATCCAGCCCGCGCTCACGAATCGAGGCCTTGATATCGTCAAAAAGCGGGTTACGGATGAAGCGCGGATTATGTTCGTAAGGCCGCAACTGCTCCAGAGTGACCAGCATCGGTGTGTCGATTAGGGGATCAGACAGCCGCTCCAGTTCTGGACCCCGTTGGAAATGCCCCTGACGAAGCTTGCTGGTGACCTCTTCTTGGCTGAGCTTCTTCATTTGTAGTGCCTCGGTTAACGCCAGTCACGCAGATGGTCACCCATCTCGAACTTCACAAGTTCGGCAGTGCTGGAACCATCGATGTGTTTGCAGAGTTCCGCGAGAAACCAGCCCATGGCCGGACGTCCATCCTGCAGGCGAAAGACCACGGTGCAGTACTCCTCGTAGATGTGATGGTGTGGCCGAATGGGCGGCTGAACGATGATGGGCTGTTGACTCAACATCAAAGACTCCTCTCCAACTATTATTAGTACTCAGGTCAATAGAACAAAAACGACCGGGCTAGAAAGACTCGCGTGTTGATTCCTCCCAGGCTCGACTCAGCGTAGAGATTTCTTCACGCCATTGCGGAAACAACTCGATGGCTAGCGATTGCATGGTTTGACGTGCTGATGGAGAGCGTTGTTGATGTGACCGACGCTTCTCGATTCGATGGGCCGGTAACCCAAGAGAAGCAGCGTTGAGATACACCACTCGGTCGGGAACTACGTTAGCTAGTACAGAGATGTTGGTCACCTTAGCGAAGCTTTCACGCAGTCCATGGATGATCATCCGGCTGTCCACCCGATTGGCGTTCACCTGGTTAAGTAGTAGCCGTAAGGGGGGCGGTGAAACGCCCAAGTGACTAAACGGTTCGAGCTCACTGAGCAGCTTCAAGGTACCGCGGCGCAGTTCGCGGGCCGCGAGCATTTCCGGAGTGATAGGGGAAAGGGCGAGATCGGAGGCCAATAGGGCCATCTCCAGCAGGACGCTGCGTGCACCCTGTGTGTCGATCAACAGCAGGTCATAATGGGGGCGCAATATGCCAAGCAGATTGCGCAGCCGCAATCGCCCATCCGGTGCGTGTAGTAATAGCAAGCTAAGTCGGCCTTGGTCATCGTTGGATAGGATCAGGTCAAGTCCTGCAATCACTGTTTTGGAAATGAACTGCTCGGGGGTTGTTAAGTTGAGCGCGATGAACTCGTACGCCCCCACATCAGCCTTCTGACTCAAGGCGTAATAGCTGGAGAGGGTGGGTTGGCTATCCAGATCAAGCAGCAGAACGCGCAGACCCGCATCTGCCAATAGGCCGCCAAGGTTGGCGACTATCGTGGTTTTACCCACGCCTCCTTTGGTGGAGACCACCGAAATCACACGCATGGCATCAGGCCTGGTTATCTAAGCGTTCAACGACCCACTGCTCAATCTCCAGCGAGTCCCAGCCGACCGCACGCATGCCAATGCGTTTAGCCTGAGGAAATTTACCTTCCTTCATCAAGTTGTAGATGTGGGCACGCTTGAAACCGGTTTTACGCTCCACCTCGTCGCGCCGCATGATATGACGTTCGATTTGTTTTGGCGGTGTAGCAACGGTGGGGGAGGATTGGTGGGACATGGTGGTCACTCCTAGAGCCAGATGGCGTTGGGTGGGAAGTGACCTGGATTCAATACCAGAAAATGCTGTCGGTCATTGCAATGCAACGTCGGTGATTGCAGTGCAACCCTCATCTTTTGGCTTGGGCGAGACTACGTTTGGCGGCCGCAAATTTCTCGTCCAACGATCGCTTGCTAAGCCCCGGTACTCCGTCGTAATGCGCGGTTATAGAGTCGACGATAGAAGCCTGGCTATCGAAAATAGAGTGCTTTCTTCCTGTTGAAGACGATCCCAGTATGGTACTTACCAGCGCTCCAATGACATTCAGGTAGCTCGCTTTACTTTGGTTACTGAGCTGCTCTTTGTTTTCGGCAAGCATGCGCAGATTTTCGCGCTCCAGCCCAGCTGCTTTTAGCTCATCGATCAGCGTTTGGAGATGCTTCTTGGTTGCCTTTAGCTGCACCTGTAAGGCGTCCCGATCTGCTTGCAATATCAAGTAGGTGCTGTAATGGATAGCAACTTGATCCGCTGTAACTTGGCTGAAAAGGAAGGGGGGGCGCTGATCTGGATGGTAGTGAAACATCCACCGCTTTAAATCCGAATGCCTGACGGTCAGTAATTTAATATCGACGGGAGTACCTGGTGCAACCGTAGTTCCCAGAGCTCCGTAAGGTAGTTCGTGGTTTCGGATGGCATCCAGAATTTTTTCCATTTTGATGTGCAAGCAGGGCCATTGTGGAAAGCCCTGGATAATTCGCCCTGGGGTCTCCCATGCTGACTCCAGAATCTGAGCCTCATGAGCAATTAAATCGCACCAGCGTATTGCTGCTTCGATTGGACTATAAAACAGCTTTTCGATCGAGCCGAAGCTATTGCGGTCGTACATAGAGGTCGCCTTGTTATCAAAGGGCAGACCCGCTAGGTAATGTCTAAAGATCCAACACTTGACCTAGGCTTCCATGCGGTTGCTGTCCTATTTTCCCTGATAAGTTGCAATTTCTGTGGTCCTGATGCTGTTTTTCAGGTGTTTTTGTAGGGCACTATTCGAAGATTGCCGAGCCGTTCCCTCACAGGACGGTTTGGGCGTCACAGAGCAACACGAACGATTGATACGATACCCGTAAATATTGTTTGACACGTCAGTAGTCCGTCGTACCGGCTGAAGCACTCATCAACGCCATCCACCGTCATGACAATTCTCGAGGCGCTGATTCAGGTGCCGACCTTGTTCGATGTCCAATACTTCGGAAACCATCAGACCGCACAAAAAACCTTGCATTTGATGATATGTGTTTACCATTCCCGCATGATGTAGGGCTTCCCAGCGATATGCTTCGACCTGAGGTCGCAAAAGTGGCAGATCTTCTCGAGGGTCTACCAACCTGCACAAGTCATCAAAAAACTGATTGGTGGCGCCTTGTAGGGGCTCAAGCATGAATTGCCCTCCTTCTCGTTGATACCCGACCCAGAGCGGAAAACTGGCGACCATGGAGATTCGCGCAGTCTAGAGTCGAGCCGCGATCTGCTGCTGTGTACCACCATAATCACTATGCATTTTTGACGCCGTCCTGTCTCTGCCTAGAAGGTTTTTTACTCAAATAGGAAGCAGGGAATTCATAGTAGGTCGCACATTTGCTTTCGAAGAAATGAGCTTGCCGCTACCAAGCGACCCAAACGAATGGTGCTATTTTGAGGTACAGCCCAGCATGGGTAGTGAATAGGTGTGTAGACGGTATTAGTGGTCGATGAGGTTAGGTGAAGATCCTTCTTCTGATAGCTAGCTAGCGTCTTGAAATCAACGATCCAGCACTAAAGTTGCCGACCGGTCTTGGCAGCCGAGGCCTAAGGCGACAGCTGCAGGAGAAAAACGCCATAGCCCCAAAGGAGAAAATGCTTATGGCGGAGAGCCACCGTATGCGTACGGCCAAGTCATCTACCCAGCCCTGCAAAGCCAAGACATGGTGTGCACTTACATTTAAGTGGGCACCAGTTCTAGCCTTTTAAGCGGGTATTTCATGCAGCCAACACGCCGTTCCT
>NZ_JASCPO010000500.1:0-852 GCF_029960145.1 Pseudomonas sp. PS01299
CTAGTCCCCGTTCGCTCGCCACTACTAAGGGAATCTCGGTTGATTTCTTTTCCTCAGGGTACTTAGATGTTTCAGTTCCCCTGGTTCGCCTCTTGCACCTATGTATTCAGTACAAGATAACCATCTTGTGATGGCTGGGTTCCCCCATTCAGACATCTCCGGATCAAAGTCTGTTTGCCGACTCCCCGAAGCTTTTCGCAGGCTACCACGTCTTTCATCGCCTCTGACTGCCAAGGCATCCACCGTATGCGCTTCTTCACTTGACCATATAACCCCAAGCAATCTGGTTATACTGTGAAGACGACATTCGCCGAAAATTCGCAAAACTCTTAAGAGCCACTCACAAATTTTACCTTAGCCTGATCCGTTACCAGTGAAAGTAACGTTCAGTCTATCTTTCTATCACATACCCAAATTTTTAAAGAACGATCTAATCAAAAGACTAGAAATCAGCATTCACCATCACAGCGATGGAATGCTCATTTCTAAGCTTTCAAACTTCAGAAGCAGTGGTGGTGGAGCCAAGCGGGATCGAACCGCTGACCTCCTGCGTGCAAGGCAGGCGCTCTCCCAGCTGAGCTATGGCCCCGTATTTCTACAGGTTTCCCACACAAAAATTGGTGGGTCTGGGCAGATTCGAACTGCCGACCTCACCCTTATCAGGGGTGCGCTCTAACCAACTGAGCTACAGACCCAATTTCGGGCTGCTTCTATCGTCTTCTTCAATGAATCAAGCAATTCGTGTGGGAACTTATGGAGCAGCTGATGTCGTCGATTAAGGAGGTGATCCAGCCGCAGGTTCCCCTACGGCTACCTTGTTACGACTTCACCCCAGTCATGAATCACACCGTG
>NZ_JASCPO010000501.1:0-796 GCF_029960145.1 Pseudomonas sp. PS01299
CCTCGGTGTATCAGAATAATCCGGTTCGCCGGGTCTGGGGCCGCTTCGCGGCCCATCGGGGATGAATCCCCTCGCCACAATGGTTCGCTCAATCTAAGCCAGCACGGCGCACATACCGAGTGCCGAGCAATCCACTTCAAACGGCCCAAGGAAATCGACCTCAGCCTTGATCGGCGGATTGCCGGCCAGCAACCCTTGGGAGTTGGCCCGTTCGATATTGTGCGCAATGCTGTGATTGGCCTCTATGGCCCGCGCTAGCGCACCCACCGAGCCTTGGCCGAAGCCGAGCAACGCCGCACCATTGGTTATCAGTGCCAGCCCGGCGATGACCCAGAGTCTGTAGCCTTTCATGCGCCGCCCACTCCTGCGAGTTCAGCGCGATCAACCAGCACGTCTGCGCGGTGTTCGAACTGGATGCCGGGGTGTGCGACCTGGATCGGTGCGTCGAAGCTGTGTTGGGTTTGCGCGGCGATGCTGACAAACAGCACCAAGGCCAGGTAAAGACCGATGGCCAGGTAGGCGCCGCGCTTGGCTGAAGTAATGATTGAACTGGCCATGATGTGCTCCGTGGGCATGTTTCAGTGCCGTCAGGATCAATCAAAAAAGCCGCGGTAACCACTCAGGGTTTGCCATAGTAAACATCAGCTTGGTTGATTATTTAGCCGGTCTATCTCGGCGTTGAAGGAAACCTATCGAGCGGAGATTTTTCGATCACGCATACGTGTAGGAGCTGCCGAAGGCTGCGATCTTTTGACGTTTAAGATCAAAAGATCGCAGCCTTCGGCAGCTCCTACAG
>NZ_JASCPO010000502.1:0-767 GCF_029960145.1 Pseudomonas sp. PS01299
GCAAACGGATTGGAATGCTGCGCAATTTGCCGTCTTGGCCATTACGCAGTTCCTCATTGAGTGGGTGCATCAGCCAGCCTTCACGGCTTTGTACCTGTGAGGTGATGGTGAACTGGTCGTCTTTCTCCGGCAGACGTTTGCCGTTTTTCTCGACGACCTTGCCGATGGAAATGCGCCCGAGCACCGGTGGGGTAATGGATAAACCTTTGAGCATGGAAGTTCTCCTGTATCTGAAATAAAAACGCCACCGCGACCGCGCAAACGGCCAGGGTGGCGTTGGAGAGAAAGGGCATGGGAAGAGCGAACGAACGTTCAGGCCAGCAGAAAACGCCGACTGCCGATTTTGGTGGTCGAGTAGCGCACTTGCAGATAGGGTTTTTCTTTCAGCAGACGGGGGATATCCAGGGCCACGCTGTCTTTGGCCTTCTTCCAAGTGATGCAGCCGGTTGCGAAGGTCGCCCGACTGGCATCGCCCATGGCCTGTTGCAACGTTTGCTTGAGCTGAGCTTCCTGCGTCTCCTGCAGAGCAATCGACTCGCGCACGCTCTGCAGTTTGGTAAAGGTCGTACAGAGCAGAGTGTCCTGGCTGAAGTCCAGGCTTTGCCCACTGTCCTGTGGATACAGGCAGCGCAACGCCTGCTCCGCCGAGGCCGAACCGTCTGCCGGCGGCGGGGTGTCACTGACGACGTAATCCCAGAACAGCTGCTCCAGGTCGATCAGCCGAGCAATCAGCGACTCGTCGCGTTCGATGCGATGGATCTCCAGGT
>NZ_JASCPO010000503.1:0-757 GCF_029960145.1 Pseudomonas sp. PS01299
GGGCTTGCTCGCGAAGGCGTGATATCAGTCAACATCAACGTTGAATGGTTCACCGCTTTCGCGAGCAAGCCCGCTCCCACAGTTGATCGCAATGACAGGGAAGTTCATGAGCAAAAAACTGTTGGACGAGACAAGCAAATTTCTCAGCTTCGTATTGCGCCACGAACCTCAGGCGATCGGTCTGACGCTGGACTCTGAAGGCTGGGCAAATATCGAAGAACTGATCAACGGTGCTGCGCGTGACGGTCGCAAACTGGATCACGAACTGATTGAAGCGGTCGTGACAAGTAGCGACAAAAAGCGCTTCTCGATTTCCGAGGACGGCCAACTGATTCGTGCGGTTCAGGGCCACTCAACGAAAAGCGTGGATTTGCAGTTCGAGCAGAAACAGCCACCGCAAACGCTGTATCACGGCACAGCGACGCGCTTTCTTGAGTCAATCAAAGAACAAGGCCTGATCCCGGGATCACGCCATCACGTGCACCTTTCCCAAGACATCGACACCGCTTCGGCCGTCGGGCAGCGCTATGGCACCGTGGTGATTCTGAAAGTCGCCGCACGGCAGATGGAAGAACAGGGTTTGAAGTTCTATCAGGCCGAAAACGGCGTTTGGCTGACAGAACAGGTGCCGGCGCGCTTTCTCTCCACCGTGTAATTGCTGAGCACACAAAACAACTGTGGGAGCGGGCTTGCTCGCGAAGGCGTCGTATCAGTCAACATCAACGTTGAATGAATCACCGCTTTCGCGAGCAAGCCC
>NZ_JASCPO010000504.1:0-747 GCF_029960145.1 Pseudomonas sp. PS01299
ACCTGGAGATCCATCGCATCGAACGCGACGAGTCGCTGATTGCTCGGCTGATCGACCTGGAGCAGCTGTTCTGGGATTACGTCGTCAGTGACACCCCGCCGCCGGCAGACGGTTCGGCCTCGGCGGAAGCCGCGTTGCGCTGTCTCTACCCCGAGGACAACGGCCAGACGCTGGATTTCAGCCAGCACACCGAGCTGGCCGCTACTTACCTGGAGCTCAAGGCTGTTCGCCAGAGCATTGCCCAGCAGGAGACGTTTGAGGCGCAGCTCAAACAAGTCCTACAACAGGCCATGGGCGATGCCACCCGTGCGGAGTTTGCCGAGGGCTACATTAGCTGGAAGAAGTCCAAGGACAGCACCGGACTGGATGTCGAACAGATGCTTAAGGATAAACCCTACCTACAAGCCCGCTACCCCAAGATCAAAACAGGCAGTCGCCGCTTTTTAATCAACTGAGCCATTCCTCGTCACCCAAGCCGCCTGGACCGTTTACGTCCTGGTGGCTTTTTTATTTCTAGATCAAGGATAACCGCCATGCTCAAAGGTTTAGCGATCACCCCTCCTGTACTCGGGCGCATTTCCATCGGCAAGGTCGTCGAGAAACACGGCAAGCGTCTGCCCGAGAAAGACGACCAGTTCACCATCACCTCACAGGTACAAAGCCGTGAAGGCTGGCTGATGCACCCACTCAATGAGGAACTGCGTAATGGCCAAGACGGCAAATTGCGCAGCATTCCAATCCGTTTGC
>NZ_JASCPO010000505.1:0-709 GCF_029960145.1 Pseudomonas sp. PS01299
TGGCCGTCACCGTCAACGTCCACGCCGCGGACACCTGCCCACTGCCATACAGCGCGACGGCGGTGAAGCTGTGAGCGGCCACGCTCAAGCCTGTCAGGGTCAGTTCCCACAGGCCGGTCGTCAGGTTAACCGTCGCTTCACCTTTGACGGTGGTGCCATCCTTGATCTGGACTTTCTGACCTTTGGCACCGGCCCCTGACAACGTGATCTGGGTATCGACGGTGAATCCGCCTTTGACAATCGTTGTCCCTTTGGAGTCGATGGTCTTGGTGATGGTCGGGGGGTTACTGGCCGTCACCGTCAACGTCCACGCCGCGGACACCTGCCCACTGCCATACAGCGCGATGGCGGTGAAGCTGTGAGCGGCCACGCTCAAGCCTGTCAGGGTCAGTTCCCACAGGCCGGTCGTCAGGTTAACCGTCGCTTCACCTTTGACGGTGGTGCCATCCTTGATCTGGACTTTCTGACCTTTGGCACCGGCCCCTGACAACGTGATCTGGGTATCGACGGTGAATCCGCCTTTGACAATCGTTGTCCCTTTGGAGTCGATGGTCTTGGTGATGGTCGGGGGGTTACTGGCCGTCACCGTCAACGTCCACGCCGCGGACACCTGCCCACTGCCATACAGCGCGACGGCGGTGAAGCTGTGAGCGGCCACGCTCAAGCCTGTCAGGGTCAGTTCCCACAGGCCGGTCGTCAGGTTAACCGT
>NZ_JASCPO010000506.1:0-686 GCF_029960145.1 Pseudomonas sp. PS01299
GCCGAAGGCTGCGATCTTTTGACTTTGTTTTTCAAGATCAAAATCAAAAGATCGCAGCCTTCGGCAGCTCCTACAGGGGAAGTGTTATCCGCCTGGGTTATTCGAAAGCAGGCAGGCCCACAATGCTGTGATCGCAACTGAAATGCTGCTCACCGCGCCGCGCCAGCTCCGCTTGCAGACGCCGGCAGCGCTCCAGATCCTGTTGGGTCATGCGGTCAATGCTCAGATTGCCAGTGGCTTGCGCTTGTTTGTCATCACCGCGCCGAAACGTCACGAACGGCTGTTCGGGCTGGATCTGAAACAGGCTTTTCTCTTCGACCGGCTCGGCTGCTTCGGTCTTCGCCGGTTTCGGCAATTGATCGCTGCTGATGCCGTAGCGGCTCAGAATTGAGGTTTGAGGCAGATCGGCCCAGGCATTGGCCGATAGCAGCGCCAGTCCGACAATCCCGACATACCCCTTGAACCTTTTCACGTGTGCATCTCCTGTACTCAATGGCGGCTGGCTATAGAACGTGTGTGCACGTGCTGGCTTTAGGCCGCTTTTGCTGTTTGCAGAGCTTTTGAGTCAGGGTGTGGCTGTTTAGTCACTTTTGATACCGAGTTGTGGCGAGGGAGCTTGCTCCCGCTTGAGCGCGTAGCGCTCACAAAATCTTCAGGGCCGCTTCGCGACCCAGCGGGAGCAAGCT
>NZ_JASCPO010000507.1:0-662 GCF_029960145.1 Pseudomonas sp. PS01299
CCCCGAAGCTTTTCGCAGGCTACCACGTCTTTCATCGCCTCTGACTGCCAAGGCATCCACCGTATGCGCTTCTTCACTTGACCATATAACCCCAAGCAATCTGGTTATACTGTGAAGACAACATTCGCCGAAAATTCGAATTTCTCGATTAAGAGAACTCACAAATTTTACCTTAGCCTGATCCGTTACCAGTGAAAGTAACGTTCAGTCTATCTTTCTATCACATACCCAAATTTTTAAAGAACGATCTAATCAAAGACTAGAAATCAATATTCACACCGGAATATTCATTTCTAAACTCTAACAAGCAGAAGCAGTTAAATGGTGGAGCCAAACGGGATCGAACCGTTGACCTCCTGCGTGCAAGGCAGGCGCTCTCCCAGCTGAGCTATGGCCCCATAACAAAATTGGTGGGTCTGGGCAGATTCGAACTGCCGACCTCACCCTTATCAGGGGTGCGCTCTAACCAACTGAGCTACAGACCCAATTTCGAGCGCGCAACTGTTAGCTTGGAGCTATCAGCTTGGAGCTTAAAGCTGCTTCTATCGTCTTCTTCAATGAATCAAGCAATTCGTGTGGGAACTTATGGAGCAGCTGATGTCGTCGATTAAGGAGGTGATCCAGCCGCAGGTTCCCCTACGGCTACCTTGTTACGACTTCAC
>NZ_JASCPO010000508.1:0-641 GCF_029960145.1 Pseudomonas sp. PS01299
GGGTGTCACCCTGAGCGTCGCCGCCAATGCCCGCGAGACCGACAGCATTAGCTCGGATATCGACATTGATCGCCTCGACAGACGTCGAGTAATCCACCACGTCAGCCGTTCCCGCACCGCCGTCAAATGCAAACACCCGACTGTCGGCGATGAAGGTATCGTTGAAGCCCGAGCCGAGGATTCGCTCAATGCCGGTGTAGGTATCGCCCGCTGCGATGCCGCTGTTGACACCGGTTTTCAAATTGATGCTGACGCCAACAGTACTGTCGCCGTAGCTGGCGGTATCTATGCCGGCGCCACCAATAAATTGATCGGCACCTGCGCCGCCATACAACAGGTCATTGCCGGCACCACCGGTAATAATGTTGTCGCTGGCATTGCCCCAGCCGATGAATGAAGCGTTGCCGGTATAGGTCAGACGCTCGACGTTGGCGCCCAGGTAGATCTGGCCGAAGTTGCTGCGTACTTCATCGTTACCGCCACCCGCCTGTTCGATGACCGTGCCGCCACTGCTGTTGAGAACGTAGACATCATCCCCCGCTCCCCCCTCGAACGTCGCAGTGGCCGAATCGAGATTGAAGGTGTCGTTGAACGCCGTGCCGATCACCTTTTCAATGCCGCTCAGGGTGTCACCCTGAGCG
>NZ_JASCPO010000509.1:0-540 GCF_029960145.1 Pseudomonas sp. PS01299
CCGTGAGTCGTTTCTGGGCATGCCCAAGCGCGGGCTGGCGTTCCTGCTGGCGAACGTCATGTTCTGGCAACCGATGTGGGCGCAGGCCGACGGCATTGTCGTGGCCAACCCGAACACCGCGCTGGATCGGGCCGGTAACGGCGTGCCGATCATCAACATCGCCACGCCCAACGGCAGCGGTCTGTCGCATAACCAGTTCCACGATTACAACGTCGGCGCGCAGGGTGTCATCCTCAACAACGGCTCGAGCCAGACGTCGAACACACAATTGGGCGGCCACATTATCGGCAACCCGAACCTGAAAAACAGCGGCTCGGCGCAAGCCATTCTCAACGAAGTCATCAGCGGCAACCCAAGCCAGTTGCGCGGTTACACCGAAGTGGCGGGGCAGTCGGCGCGAGTGATTGTCGCCAACCCGTATGGCATCACCTGTAATGGTTGCGGCTTCATCAACGCGCCGCGCGTGACGCTGACCACCGGCAAACCGGTGCTGGATGGCGCGGGGCGGCTGGATCGTTTTCAGGTTGATCAGGGTTCTGT
>NZ_JASCPO010000050.1:0-33642 GCF_029960145.1 Pseudomonas sp. PS01299
AACACGGAGAACCGGTCGAAAAAGCTCTCCGTACATGATTTTTCGGTCACTTTTCGTCCAATGACGCTGTAGGTGCCTGGAAAATTGCAACTTGCCGCGGCTGCACGACAAGTTGATCGGAGCATCCCTAGAGCGTTATGACTGGTACGCAACGCCAGCACTCTACAGCCTGTTCATCTTGGGAGCACTGGGCGCTCAAACCATTTGGAATATCAGCTCTAAATATTCTTACATCATAAAACTACTGCTACTCATCCTTCTGGGGTACATAATCACGCAATCCTATATCATCGGAAAACAGTCTACTGCGGGCATTAAGCAATACTTGAATCTTGAGAAAGATCGCACTGACGCCGGCAAATGGATAAGCGAAAACACACCAAAGGACTTCAGATTGAAGACCGATTGGGGCAGCCCCGCTTTCTTTGCCCACAGGTACACCATAGACAGTTCTTTCCTGAATCGTCACTACGAGAGCGATGACTTAGTAAAAACCTATGCCCCAGAGATCATCATTACCGACACAGGGAAGGTGGGGGATACCTACACCCTTGTGAAAATTTTCAACAAATCCATTAAAGTTGGTATTAACTACCCATTTGGCGTACACATCAGAAATGATTTGGTATCTCAGGTAACGGACGTAGACCACTCACTTAAAACATGCTCCGACAAAAATACATGTGCGTCCATTGATACGCCGTTTATCGACCTTATTTCCAATTCAGTGCTCGGTGACAAATACGGAATTTTGCGTATTGATGAAGATCCTGACACCATTTTTGCTCACCCAGGCGAAACCCAACCAACGACCTTCGAGCTGGATCCGAAGAAATTCAAACAGTGGGGCGTTACATATTTTACACTGACCGCTTCCATCTCTCCAAATGTACCTAAAGAAGTTGTGGCACGCGGAGGAGCTGTTGTCGGGTTCACTGTCTACCACGGCAATGATCTGATCGGCGAGCGCAAAGTCGTCAGTACCGGAAAGCCAGCCACTGTCAGTTTCCCATTGGCCGAAGAAGGCAATTACCGCATTGTTGTGGATAACAACAAGGTGGTCGATACAAATTGGACGCTGATCAAACTAGATCAACAGTAGTAATTCTGTAACCTACTACCCTGCAGAAGCCAAACTTTTGCAGGGTGTTTTTTTGCAAAAAAATCAGGTAACCCTGCAGGGTCGGACGACACGTCATTGCATTAGCGCGAGCTCGGTGGCGCGCACGGCGGATAATCCTATAAAATGCGCCTCAGTTTAAAAACTGCTGTTTCACAATCAATACAAGGTCTGACATGCCAACAAAAATATTGCACGCCAGCAATAGACTGATCCCGCTTGAAGCCTACAGAGGAATCGCTGCATTTATTGTGCTCGTTCATCACTTCTTTCTGGCCTTCTCTCCTTACACAATGGGCATACTGCCGACCGTAAGGAATACAGAGAGCCTGATAGGGCAACCCTATTTTGCATTCTTCAATGGTACCGGGGCTGTTGGTTTTTTCTTTACACTTTCTGGATTCGTGTTGTGCTGGTCTTATTTCCACCACGAAGATCCACAAAAACTACTGCTTGCCTTTCTTAAAAGGTTTCCACGTCTGGTCGCGATCGTAACCGTCACGACTATTGCGAGTTACTGCTTGTTCAAACTAAACCTGTATTACTTTAGAGAAGCTTCAGAGCTAAGTTCCAGTCCATGGTTGGCAGCATTTGCTTTCGGCTTGACCCCGGACTTTGAACCCAACTTTTTGAAGGCCCTGCTCCAGGGAGTGACGACCTTTTTTACCGGAGCGGCCAACTACAATACCAACCTCTGGACCATGAAACCGGAGTTCTATGGCAGCATGATTATCTACATGCTTGCGTGTTTTATCTCGGTCGTCCTCG
Source organism: Pseudomonas sp. PS01299 (assembly GCF_029960145.1). Classification (NCBI taxonomy): domain Bacteria; kingdom Pseudomonadati; phylum Pseudomonadota; class Gammaproteobacteria; order Pseudomonadales; family Pseudomonadaceae; genus Pseudomonas; species Pseudomonas sp. PS01299. Next base: position 1,889 of record NZ_JASCPO010000050.1, read on the forward strand.
GTTATCGTCACTTGCTGTACGCCTTGGCAGTTATTTCAATTTCAGCATTGTTTTACAACGACCTTATATTCCCGTTCGTCGTTGGTGCTTTTCTTTCTGCCTCTCTGGCAAAAAGTAAAACGGAAGTATCTTTCCTGACATCCATTGGTCTGATTATCCTTGGCCTGTATTTGCTCGGATATATGCTCCCCGAGAAGGCCTATAACGGCTTTTCCATCATTCCGCAATCAATCATGGAACATTCACAAACGCTGTTCCACACACTGGGATCTGTATGCATAATCTTTGCGACCATGAGCAATAAAACGCTTTTCAACAGTCTGAACGGGCGGTTCTTTGCCGGCATCGGAAAAATCAGCTTTCCGCTGTACCTTGTTCATACATTGATTATTTGCTCGCTATCAAGTTATGCCTATGTGAAGCTGATGAGCCACGGCACCAATAACCCCACAAGCCTTATCATTGTATTTATTATTACTGCAGTCACCTCAATTACATTGGCCGTTCCATTGTCGAAGCTTGATGACTGGTGGGTTAAACGTGTTGACTCGGGCGTACGAAGTCTATTAAGTAAAAACGACGAGCTCCGCCCATAATCTTGTCGATCACCGAACAAAAAAAACCGCCTTCGCAGGCGGTTTTTTATGACGCTAAATACTTGTCAGTTGATTCCCAGATCATGCAGGTTTGGTTCAGAGCTTCTGCTATCCACTCGTTGTAAACCAGGCATCACGCACACTAGGCATTTACTTGGCGAGCGCCTTACCCATCCAAGCGCTGGTCTTGGCGACGCCATCCTCAAGCGAAGTGCGAGGCTGCCAACCAAGTTCCTGTTTGGCCAGCGTGTTATCCAATACGCTTGTGAGCACGTCAAATGAACGGCCTTGCAAGTAATTACGCGTGATCGCCTTTCCGGTAACACCTTCCATCACAGCAATCAATTCGTTGAGGCTGGTGCCGACGCCAGAACTGATATTGAACACCGACTTCTCACCGTCATACGTGACCGCCTTCGCAAAAGCCTCGGCAACATCGGCAACATAGATGTAGTCACGGGTGACGCTGCCATCACCCCAAATATCCAGGGGCATATCCTGCAGCGCCCGGCTCAGAAACACGCCGACCGCACCTTGTGCCGTTTCTATCCGCTGGCGTTCGCCATAAGGATTGGTCACCCGCAGAATATTGGCCTTGATGCCGTGCAGATTCTGATAAATAAGCAAGTACTTCTCGATAGCCAACTTCGTAACGCCGTAGGACACCTGCGGATCAGTCGGATGGGATTCATCGATTGGCAGATACTTCGGTGAGCCGTAAACCGTCCCTCCGGAGGATATGAAGACAACTTTGCCTACTTTTTTAGCGACCATCGCATTAAGCATTTGCAAGGTTGCGACCAAATTGGTCTGCACATCGTAGATAGGATCATCATTGGAAGTCTTTGGAAGGGTCGTGGAAACCAGGTGCAGCACCACGTCGACACCGTCCAGGGCCTCTGTAACCTCATGGATACTCATGAGATCACCGGTTACCCATTCAACCGACTCACCCACTTCAAACTCGCGATAAGGAGGAACTCGCGGTCGTTCAAAAATCCGTAGCTGGTGCCCGTCTTTCAACAATCGATCAGCGATCGCTGTCCCGATAAACCCGCCGCCACCAAAGATTACAATTTTCATCTAGTCACACCGAATATATTGGTTACCGCACAGCGTAGGTTCGAACCGGCAATAGACAGGGGTAGAAGTCGCTCTATTGCACGCAGGGCGCTATCGTCTTCAACCAAAACCGCCTCGTCAGGAAGTTGCAAACCCAGGTCCCACAATGGCGCAAGCCGCTCACAACGTGCCCAGAACATGGCCTCTGTCGGGAAGTACAGATACTCCGGTAGAGATGCCAATTCAACATTATTTGCCCAACGCTGCGCAATCGGGCGCAGGCTACCCCAGCCGCTTGCATCGGGATCGTCGGCAAACACCATACTGATCGTCGAGTCTTCCAGCATTCTTGAAATGATGCGATCGGTCATGGCCCCGGACTTCCCACCCAGCAGATTCTCCAGATGGAAGCTGTCACCAGTCTGCTCTTTGGAGCCGCTCTCGACATCTTCACCCATACGGACGTGCAAATGTCCCATAAAGTCGTATTGTGGGGAAATTTTCCGTCCCAATGTTCCGAGAAACGTCGCGATATCTCGAGGACTGTCCGGCAGGGTCAGCACCTCGACCAAACGCCCGGCATAGCCGGAAAACTGGCGGGAAACTTCATCGCGCATATCGTAACCCGGGACACTGATGAAAAGGTCCGGTAAAAGTTTATTCTGCTTGAGTCTGCCGAGCGTGCCAGCCAGTAATTGTGGATGCGAAACAAACAGGTGAAGCGCTACTTTTACGCTTGGGCTGACTTTAGTGTTTTTCCCCTCGGGGGTAATGACAGGCGCCAGCCAAGGACCTTCCGGGCGTCCCTTGCGTATAAAGTCTGCAAGAGGATCGACACCGAGCAACCCATGCTGCTCCTTGTAGATACCTGGATGGAAGCCCGGAAAGGGTTTCCGTTGGTCGACACCACAAGCCCAAGCGCGAACATAGCCACGAATGACTTCGTCCTGAGGTTGCTCAAGACGATCATGCAGGCTCACGAAATCGCAGCGCAGCAGGTTAGCTCGAGCAATTTCAGCAATATCTTCCGACTCTTTCCTGGCTTTGTCGATTAACGTGCCTGCCAACTGGTCCAACTGCTCTACATAGGCTTCCATATTGAAACGCCGGGCTGCCATTTCCAAGGAGCGGGAAACAACATCCTGATAAAGCTGACTGTCACTGGATAGCTTGAGCAATTTCTCCGCCATGTCGGCTGTATCCAAGTAGCCCGCAACGCAGGTATCCGCGAGCTGCTCCTCGGCCAGAATGTCCGCGATCCCGGTCGTACTCTCAAAACAAACGACCGGCAACCCTTCACAAAGCGCATCGATGGAAACGTTTGGCAACGGATCCAGACGGGATGTCATCAACAGGACATCAGCCTGTTGGTAGACGATATCCAGCTCTGAAGTGTCTTCCAGAAACGTAATGTGCTGCTCAATGCCTGCGCGCCGAATCTGATCGGCAAGGTAGACCGAGTAACCTATGTCGATGTCTGGATCGAACCCCTTCCCGATCCATACGAATCGAACATTGCGCGATGGGTTAGTGCGAAGAACCCGGCTCGCACAATCAATGAAATAATCTACCCCTTTGCGTAACTGGACGGAACCAGCACCAATAACAACAAAGGTGTCTGCGTGCGCACCGGAGGGGCGCAATGCGTCCAGCAATCTCTTTTCTTCGATAGATCGGCTCTTTTCGTCAAGAGCGGCAACCGGAAGCTCGCAACGCCCTTGCGGCAGAATGTGGGCAATTTTCTCGTCAAGATCAGGGTATTCGTCCAGTGCACTCTGCAAAGTCAAATTTGCCGAAAACACCGAAGAGGTCGACCAGAACAACGCCTGACGGAAAGCATCCCGGGGCCGGGTATAGGATGCAAACTCATGAAGCAGGCTGATGCTGGGAATAAAATGCCGAGCAAGCGACGAAAGAACAAAACGCGATTCGATGCTGTTAACCAAGGCAAACTTGAATTGGCAGCGGATAAATAGCTTGTCGAGAATAAGCTTGGTCGCGACCGGGTTATGACGCATTTCACATGGCCCAGCAACGACCGCGCCAGCATCGCGGAAAGCCTCGACCAAAGCACCACCACCAAGGAGCAAGGCAACAACGTTGTAGCGCTTGCTTAGTATACGAACCAAGTTAAGACTAAGAATAGGAGCCCCCGTGCGGGAGGCTTCATGGCTTACGACCAGTACCGTTTCACGCGCAGGATCAAAATCGTCTTCCGGGGAGCCGATAAAATCGAGTTTCGGAAGCACTGCAATGCGTCCTTCATCACGGCCAAACTGGAAGTAATGCTTGCGAGGATCAACACCGGCAGCAGCAACATCCGGATATTGCTGCAAATAGAAATTCCAGTCATAGCCGTCAGCCTCATCGGAAACGTCAGTGACAGGTGTCGGCATGACCGCAATGCGCCCTTCCTGCCGACCGAATTTAAAGTAATGGTCGCGAGGATCAACGCCGGAAGCTGCGACATCAGGGTTCTGCTGCAAATAGAAATCCCAATCATAGTTAACCTTATCAACCAGAGGTTCGCTCGCGTCAGACCTAAGGATGTAATAGGCGCGTCGCAGTCGCCTCGCGATGGTTTTCAAAGTGTTCAGGCTCAAGCTATTAGTTCCTTAATCGTTCGTTCGGGCACTGATGTGCATCTTCCGTTTCGCTTCAGCAAAACTATGCGAGCGAGAGTGATCGGCATTCGAAAACATGCACCAACACTGCATCTGATCACCATCCCCTTCCCGGAACGGTTGATGGCCACAAAAATCCGAGGGTCAGTTTATGCTTTTCCAACATACGACGAAAGTTGAGAATCCCGGTCTCGTCGCAATGCGACCTCGCCATGCACACGCATGCTCTTAAGAGGGCGTTTACAGAGTCCAGCCCTCGCGATCACGATGATCCTGCATCGAGCAAAGCAACTGGTTGTGAATGAGACCTATCAGTGAAATGCTCTTCCCCTATCACAACCACCGCCCCAATTGAAGCCCACTAAAAACCAACACTGTCAATCAAAAAGCCGAAAATTTACAGGTAGATCAGGGAGAAGGCTAAGCGCGCCCCGCCTCTTGAGCTATACGCTTATTGGCACTACTGACCGCCATTTCATAGGCATTATGCAAAAGAGCGTGACGATCGGCACGAACGCTTGAATCAGCGGGTGTTCGGAAAAGTGACGTGGTTTTTTCGACATATTTGAAATGCGCGCCATATCCGTAACAAAGCCACAAGTTCCAGTCTTCAAGTTGATCCAGATCGAGATCAAACCCACCCCAACGCTGGTACAGTTCTTTCTTGAACATGATGGACTGGATAGGGATAAAGTTATGGCGCTGCATGACCTTATAGTCCCATTCCTGGCGAAACACGGGAGGCGTATAGAATAGCTCCTCGACATAATGACTTTTGTCATCATTAACGTGGGTAGCAACTTCAAAAGCCAAACTGTAAGCAGCATCAAGCGTTGCGTCGGCTGCCAAGCATTGCATCAGCGTTTCGACGTGATCCGCGAATAACAGATCATCATCATCCAGGAACATATAGTAATCGCCCGACGCTGCAGCCATTGCAGCATTACCCACACCTGAACGACCTATCTTTTCATTATCCAAAAACTTGACAGTGAGATGGGAAGGCGCGTACTTGGCTACAGACTCTACCAGCTCAAGCTGAGTATCCCCACCGTCTTCCGCAACAATAAGTTCGATATTCGGATAGGTCTGATTAAAGACACTCTGCATCGCCTGCCGCAGAAAAACTCCACGGCCTCTATAAGTACGTGTAATGATCGTGACTTTAGGCACTACAGCCACCGAGTCAAAGGGTTTCGCCTGCCAAAACGCGCCATCCCTGACAAGTTCGTAGTCATAACCACGAAACGGAAATCTTGCGGTGGCGGGCCCCTTTCCCTTCAAAAAGCCCGGTATATTTTTCAGCAACTTTGGCAGGTTGCGCCACAACATTTTTTTAGAACCGGGGAATTGCGACGGGTAAACAAAAAGGATTGCGTACAATGCCAACGCCACACATCGATCGACGTTCGAGCCGTACCGCAGACGAATATAGGTATTGCCCAAGACGCTACCGGCGAACTGCAATGGTTTGACTTCACCAGCCTCTTCGTACGTATGGTGAATGACCGCCGCATTTGGCAGGTATTTCAGTACATAACCGTAGGAGCGCAATCTATAAGAAAATTCGACGTCTTCGCCATACATGAAAATGGCACGGTCGTAACCACCGCAGCGAATATACGCATCACGCCGCAGTAGGATACAGGCGTGTGAAGACCAATTGGCTTCCAGCGTGACCGGGTCATAATATTTCGGGTGCTCGAATGGCACCTGGCGAAACTCCCAGCTTGCCGACGCTGGGTCACGATCATTAACTGCTGCGGTAACGGCATTTACGATTGAGCACGGAAGGAACTCGAGGTCGAGATTTACGACCAGGCAATAATCCGACTGACCTTTGCGTATAGCACGATCATGGCCCATGCCAAAACCAAGGTTCTCTTGCTGAATGACCTCGACGCTGGCGAACAGACTACCGTGCGAGCTCAAGTAATCTTTAAATAGCTCCACCGTATTATCGGAGGAACCATTATCAACAACTTTGAAGTGAATACTTGACAGCGGATAGTCTTGCGCTGCCAGAGAGTCAAAAAAAATTTTTATCCAGCGAGAGCTATTATAAGAAACCACCGAAATATCAATAGGCGGAAAAACAGTTAGCGCCGAAGCAGCAGCCAAGCCCGACATATCGGAAAACCGCTTGTCAGACAATGCATTCAAAGACTTGATATTATCGTTCGAAAACGTCTTATCACGAAAGCCCCGCATCAGCTTCATTTTTTGAAAGGTATAAAACGACCACACAAACTTTAAAAACGGCACCCGTAAATACACAGCTCGAGCATAGCCTCTAACTGTAGCCACGTCTCCTCGCAGCACAGCACGCACTATATTGGAGCCTATAGAGAACCCCCGTCGAAGAATACGCAGCGGCCTGGTGAATGCTCGTGTGACTGGTCTATCAGAAGCTTTACAATTTTTATCCATTGGTCTGTAACTCAATATCAATCATAGAAGTCCCCACTAACCCAGTAAACGCGTTAGCGCTACGGGACCTGAAACCATTACTTTGCGCAACCAGCCACATATTATCTGTTGACGCAGGCGCTACTTTTGCTCAAACCATCTGATCCAGCGGGGGCGAATCATAGCATCATCATCGACGCTTACTTTGCACCCCGGCGGCGGTAAACGATCAACAATCCCTAAGCCTTGGGCTGCTCTCGCCTTCCCGCACCCAATGCGCACGCAATCAGTATCAGGGGCAGATAAGCAACAGCCAAACCGATGACACCGGACACAAGCCCAACTCCCACAGCGACAGCCAAAGGCGTCAGCCATAAGAGATTTATGCCGACGACTGCAAACACCACCACTTTGTGGCTGCCATACCGTCGAGCCGCGTACTGATATGCATGACTTCGATGAGCCTCATAAACCTTTTCACCGCTGAGCAAGCGCCTCGCCAGCGTCCAGGTTGCGTCAACAATAAAAACTCCCAGAAGAATCAACCAACTCCAGAGAAAAGCGCCTGATTGCCACGCAGCATCAATGGCAATGAGGCCTAAAACGAGCCCCAGGAAACCACTGCCCGCATCCCCCATGAAAATGCGCGCGGGTGGAAAATTCCAACACAGAAATCCCCCGACCGAGGCAGCCAGGGCCAACGCAACCCACACCAACTCGACATGACCGGTCAAACCGTAGATCAGACAACTACCAAGACAGGCACAGATGGCTTCGGCACTGGCAAGGCCATCGATACCATCCATGAAGTTGTAAAGATTCAACATCCAGACGAGATAAATCAAAGCCAGCACAATGCCCGCAACGCCAAGATCCACGGTCATATTCGCAATAGACAGGGGAGCAAGACCTCCCAGCCAAAAAAGTGCCCATCCGGCGGCAGCGAAATGCCCCAGGAGTCGCCATCTTGCTGGAATGTGATTATGGTCATCAGCAAAACCGACAGCTGCAACCAGTAGCCCACCACCCAACAGACCGTACATCAACTCCGCACTCATCAGCCCAAGCAGCTTCAACGCTGGCAGAGCAATCAGGAACGCAAAGACTATCGCGACACCGCCACCGCGCGGGGTGGGCGTCGTGTGAGAGCTTCGCTCATTTGGTACATCGATCAGCTTCCTCCCCAATGCGTAACGGCGAAGCATTAGTGTCAATGCCCAAGACACTAGAAAAACCGACGGTAACAACCACCAAACATTCATTTCGTTTGCTCATCCAAGTAATAGCGAGCGGTTTGAAGCATGGCCTGATCCACATTAACGGGAGGTCGCCACCCCAACACTTCGAGATTTTTTTCAATATTGACCTGAAGCGAGCCGCATATACGCTGAGCAATCGACTGTCTGCCAAGCAGACCAGCCACGAAAATCAGCAATTTCTGCGGTACCGGTATCAACAACGCCCTTTTACCCAACGCCCGCGACAAATGTCGCAAAAGCTGTGTGGTTGACAGGTCGTCACCATCACTCACCAGAAAGGTCTCATTTGCAGCGGCCGGATGTTCGATGCAGGTGACAATCAGATCGACCAGATTCCCGATTGCGACCAGGCTACGCTTGTTTCCTATCGCACCCAGTGGCAATGGCAGCCCCTTGCTGAGCCATCGCATCATGCTGAGGAAGTTGGCCTTGACACCCGGACCGTAGACCAGAGGCGGACGAATAATGACGACTTCCATACCGGTTTCAAGACTCAGCTTCTTTAAACTTTCTTCCGCTTCATACTTGGAAACACCATAAGGATCAACAGGAGCAGGCACGCTATCGGCAGTGAATGGTTCCCCTGCCGCGGTGCTTTCTCCGTTGACCTTGATGGAACTGATGAAAATAAACCGGGCGACGCCTGAATCGGCAGCGTGCCTTGCCAACCTCATAGTCCCTTCGACATTGAGGCTGCGAAACATCGCCAGCGCATCGGTCGCTGTTTCGTCCATGACGTGCACCCTGGCAGCGGCGTGGACAACTACGCGTACATCATCAAGCAACGGCAGAACACCCGGTACACTCAGATCAAAAGTCACACCAGAACAGCGTCCTGCCACACAGTTCGTATCCCGTGCAGCCGCAATCGGTTGAAATTTCCCATCAAGTAACAACCTGGAGACCAGCGCCCCGCCAATAAAGCCACTTGCCCCCGTCACAACCACCTTTGAACTCATTCAGATCGGTTCCCTGAAAACGCGAACATCCAGCAGACAAAAAAGAACAATACCTTGTCGCGCAACCGCCGCCGACACTGCCAGGCATCAAAAGAAAGCCTTATGAGTTGGCACCTCTTCAATTGCAGCCGTGACTGTACAAACGGATGGTCGCCCTTGCCTACCAATAACGCGATGATCCGCACCTGACTGAACCACCAACCGTCATGGATGGTTTTGTAACGTGCGAGCAAAGAGCTCAAGCCTTTGTTGGCGCCCACTTGATTGTTTGCGTGCTGGCGGTAATCCATGGTCGGCACTGGGTCGATAAACCATCGAAAACCATGACTTCGAGCGAAGGCGTAGCAATACCAGTCATGCAAGCGAACCTTCTGCAGCTTTTCCCAGTCATTTGTTACTGAAGTTTTAAGGGCGTCGGCAAAGTGATTATTGAATACATAAGTGCATCCAGGACCTGCTGCCTCAAATAGAAAATCCCAGGCAACTTGAGGCTGTGCCTTGTCCAATAGATGGATCCTGCCATCAGGCCAGAAGGCGGTGACATTACTGGAGTAGGCATCAACGTGGTGAGAATCAATCGTACAAGTGGCACGCCGTAGCTTGTCTGGATGCCAGATGTCATCCTGGTCAGCCAGCGCTATGAAGTCATAAGGAGAGAAATCGACGTCACGAATCAATCGAAAGAAATTGCGAGACGCACCTCCAAATTTTCCGGCATCCGGGAGGAGAAAAATCTGTGGGTGTTTCGCGGCGAACGCCGCGCACCACGCTTCTGTACCATCAGAGGAAGGATCAATGCTTATATGAATTGAGACTTCAACGCCTGATTGACACAGGATCGAGGCGAGTTGCTCCTCGATCCACTGTATTCCGTTGTAGGCAGCCAGCAAAACCGCAACCTTTGGAAGTCTAACTGGCATGCCATTCCTGCTTGCACTAATTGACGCTAAGGATTCGAGTGGATTGTCTTGGCTCAACGAGCGCTTAGGTCCAGCAACTTTTGCAAGTACTGACCATAACCTGTTTTCTTCAGCGCCTCGGCTTGCATCCCCAGTTGCGCAGCAGTAATCCAGCCGTTGTTATAAGCGATCTCCTCCAGACACGCCACCTTCAGGCCTTGGCGTTGCTCAATGGTGTGCACAAAGTGACTTGCTTCCAGCAGAGAGTCATGAGTGCCGGTATCAAGCCAGGCGAAACCGCGACCGAGCATCTCGACATTCAGCGTCTTGCGCTCCAGGTAGGCGCGGTTAACATCAGTGATTTCCAGCTCGCCGCGCTCGGACGGCTTGATGCTCTTGGCAATCTCGACAACATCATTGTCGTAGAAGTACAGCCCGGTCACCGCATAATTGGATTTCGGCTGGAGCGGCTTCTCTTCAATGCTCAGTGCCCGACCGGTTTTATCAAACTCTACTACACCAAAACGTTCCGGATCGGAAACGTGATAGCCAAATACCGTGGCCCCTTGCTGTTGCGAGCTAGCGGAACGGAGGTTGTCCGAGAAGTGCTGCCCGTAGAATATGTTGTCACCCAGAATCAGGCAGCAAGGATCGGTACCAATGAACCCTTCACCGATAATGAAAGCCTGGGCCAGACCGTCCGGGCTAGGCTGTTCAGCATAAGTGAGCTGGATGCCATAAAGGCTACCGTCACCCAGTAACTTGCGGAAACATGGCAAATCTTCAGGCGTGGAGATAATCAGGATTTCACGCATACCTGCAAGCATCAGCACGGACAGCGGATAGAAGATCATCGGCTTGTCGTAGATCGGCAGCATCTGCTTGGATACGCCAAGAGTCAACGGATGCAGGCGCGTGCCCGAGCCGCCGGCGAGAATGATGCCTTTACGATTTGTCGTGGTCATTTATTCAGAACTTCCCTAAGCATTCGAGTCACACCACTTTGCCAATCCGGCAAGTGTAGAGAAAAATTGTCGCGCAACTTCTGAGTATTCAAACGAGAATTCAGAGGCCGCTTCGCAGGAGTGGGATAAGCTGCAGTATCGATTGGGGTGACCGCTGTTACGGCAAGTTGCTCGCCATTGGCCTTAGCGAAAGCGATTACATGACTTGCATAACCATGCCACGACACCTCACCACTGGCTACCAAGTGATACAAACCCGAGAGCTGCGGCTGTTGGCTCGCCTGGCGAACGGCCAAAGCCGTGACGTCAGCAATGAGGTCTGCCCCTGTCGGCGCCCCGATCTGATCGGCGATGACATTCAGCGTTTCGCGATCTTTGGCCAGACGTAACATGGTTTTGGCAAAATTGTTACCGCGAGCGCCATAGACCCAGCCTGTACGAAAGATCAGATGCTTGCAGCCCGAAGCGATAATCGCCTTCTCACCTGCCAGCTTACTTTCACCGTACTGGTTCAACGGGGCGACGTCATCCGTCTCCTGCCATGGACTGGAACCCTGGCCATTGAACACATAGTCAGTCGAATAATGCACAAGCCAGGCATCTAGAGCTTTTGCTTCTTCAGCCAACACCTGACTGGCACGGCCGTTTACCAGAAAGGCATGCTCGACATCGGATTCAGCCTTGTCGACTGCTGTATAAGCGGCCGCGTTAACGATGACATCAGGCATGATTTTGCGGATCGTCGCGCTTACCGCATCAAGATCGGAAAGGTCGCCGCACAGTCCATCGACCGGATGACGATCCAGCGCGACCAACTCGCCAAGCGGAGCAAGGGAGCGTTGCAGCTCCCAGCCTACTTGACCGTTTTTGCCCAGCAGTAGAATCTTCATGCCTTGTTCGAGCGGTCCGCGTAATTCTGGTCGATCCACTGTTGATAGGTACCGCTCTTCACGTGAGCGACCCACTCAGTGTTGCTCAGATACCATTCAACGGTTTTACGAATGCCCGTTTCAAAGGTTTCTTCCGGAGTCCAGCCCAGCTCGCGCTGAATCTTGCTCGCATCAATTGCGTAGCGCTGGTCGTGCCCCGGACGGTCCTGAACGTAGGTTATCAGGCTTGCATGCGGACGGTGGGCAGAGTCAGGACGCAACTCATCAAGCAGCGCACACAAGGTGTTCACGACTTCGATATTTTGCTTTTCGTTGTGACCACCAATGTTGTAAGTCTCACCGATCACACCTGCTGTCACGACTTTGTACAACGCACGAGCGTGATCTTCTACATACAGCCAGTCACGAACCTGATTGCCTTTGCCGTAAACAGGGAGAGGCTTTCCTTCCAGTGCGTTGAGAATGATCAGCGGGATCAACTTCTCAGGGAAATGGTACGGTCCATAGTTGTTCGAGCAATTGGTGACCAATGTCGGCAAACCGTAGGTACGCGCCCAAGCCCGAACCAGGTGGTCGGAACTGGCTTTGCTGGCCGAATAAGGCGAACTTGGCTGATAAGGCGTGGTTTCTGTGAACAGATCTTCCGGACCTTCCAGATCACCATACACTTCGTCAGTCGAGATATGGTGAAAACGGAAGTTGGCTTTACGCGCATCATCCAGAGCAGCCCAATAGTGGCGCGCCGCTTCAAGCAGTGTGTAGGTACCGATGATATTAGTCTGGATAAACTCGGATGGACCGGAGATCGAACGATCCACATGGGATTCTGCGGCCAGGTGCATGATCGCATCTGGTTGATGCTCACGTAGCACGCGGTCGATTTGATCACGATCGCAAATATCGACACGCTCAAATGCATAACGCGAGTTTTGGCTGACTTCCGCCAAAGATTCCAGATTGCCGGCGTAAGTCAGCTTATCAACGTTAACGACAGAGTCGGCGGTATTGGAAATGATATGACGGATGACTGCCGAGCCGATAAACCCGGCGCCGCCGGTTACTAGAATTTTCACGCGAAACAATACCCTTGAGCTGCAGACAGGCCACCGACGAGCACTGTCTAATCCATGAATGCGAAAGCCGCAGAAAACGAAGCTTCTGTCAGAGTCAGTCTGAATCGATATGGGAATGTGCCACTATCGAACAAGGGTAGCATTTTACAGCTTAATGAATCTTTTACTAATGGATATGGATAGGTTGTGACGCAATTTCGACAGACGCCCTGCGCCTGTCGCTTTCAAACAAGACGCTTGCGCGCAGCTTTGGACGGACGCCCCAGAAACCAGCCGAGTATTGGGCCAATCAACATACCGATGAGCAATGCCAAAACCACGACAAGTGATACCGGCAACTGCGGACCAGACAAACCCAGAAACAACAACGATACCGACTGCTGATTCTCAAGCACAAACGCCAGAATCACCAACACCAGTAAAAGAATAAAAACACCAAGAAGTATGCGCTTGAGGTTACGCATGGGTTACTCCCTGTGTAGAGATAGCGACTGTCAAACCCCCTCCTCCTCTTCCTCGTTCACCCGGTCACGCAATTCCTTGCCCGGCTTGAAATGCGGAACGAATTTGCCGTCGAGACTAACCGACTGACCAGTCTTTGGATTGCGACCGACGCGCGGCGCACGATAGTGCAGGGAGAAGCTGCCAAACCCACGGATCTCGATGCGATCACCAGTGGCCAGACATTGGGACATTTGTTCAAGCATGGTCTTGATGGCCAGCTCCACATCTTTGGATGAGAGTAGCCCTTGATGGGTGACAATTCGTTCGATCAACTCCGACTTCGTCATATTTTTCCCTTCTTTTTCAAGCAGCTAGATCAGCGCTTGAAAGGTTTTAGCACGCCCGGAAGATTTTGAACAGCCCAGGGATTGACATATCTTCCTTGGCGCCGAAACGCCTGTTTTCAGTGCACACAAGCACAAGCCGAAGCAGTGAACACTCAACGGCACATGACCAGCATGGTTCGAGTGACGTAGCCTGCAGGATTGAAGCCAAACGGATATTCATCTTCATCCTTAGCCTGATCAGATCGGGTGATTACCCTGTAACCCGCGCCCTTGCACTCCTTCGCTGCGCGCTTTTGGCATTTCTCCCACCCCGAACCCAGACCAGAGCAGTCGATCTCGATACCGCTGACGCCACGCACGGCATGCGTTTTGGCACTTGTGGTGCAGCCCGCCAATACCAACACCGCGATCAAGACAATAAATCTGTTCATCCACTTCCTTATGCCAGGCAACGCCCGACTACTGCACGACTAATACCCAGCTTAGTCGCGAATAGGCGATTGATCCGATTAAAGAAACAGACAACCCGTTGAAGTGATTGGTTTCACCGTAGCCTCGATCCACGCAAACCGCGGCGCGCACCGCCACCAAATCGCAGGCACAAAAAAGGGCGACCGAAGTCGCCCTTTTTCATGATCAAGCAGAACTTAGTTCTGTTTGGCCATTGCTTGACGCAGCAGTGCCGCCATAGTGGTGTCAGCTGCTTCACCTTCCGGAGCTGCTTTCAGGCTCTGGATGGCTTCTTTCTCTTCAGCATCGTCTTTCGACTTGATCGAGAGCTGGATTACGCGGCTCTTGCGGTCAACGCTGATGATCTTGGCTTCAACTTCCTGGCCTTCTTTCAGAACGTTGCGCGCGTCTTCAACGCGGTCACGGCTGATTTCAGAGGCTTTCAGGGTTGCTTCGATGTCGTCGGCCAGAACGATGATGGCGCCTTTGGCGTCAACTTCTTTCACGGTACCGGTCACGATAGCGCCCTTGTCGTTAACCGAGACGTACTCGGAGAACGGATCGCTTTCCAGTTGCTTGATGCCCAGGGAGATGCGCTCGCGCTCTGGGTCAACCGACAGGATGACGGTGTCCAGCTCGTCGCCCTTCTTGAAACGACGTACGGCTTCTTCGCCCACTTCGTTCCAGGAGATGTCGGACAGGTGAACCAGACCGTCGATGCCGCCGTCCAGACCAATGAAGATACCGAAATCGGTGATCGACTTGATGGTGCCGGAGATCTTGTCGCCCTTGTTGAACTGGCCAGAGAAGTCTTCCCATGGGTTCGACTTGCACTGCTTGATGCCCAGGGAGATACGACGACGCTCTTCGTCGATGTCCAGAACCATGACTTCCACTTCGTCGCCGACTTGTACGACTTTCGAAGGGTGGATGTTCTTGTTGGTCCAGTCCATTTCCGAAACGTGTACCAGACCTTCAACGCCTTCTTCCAGCTCAGCGAAGCAGCCGTAGTCGGTCAGGTTGGTTACACGAGCGGTAACGCGAGTGCCTTCTGGGTAACGGGCTTTGATAGCAACCCATGGATCTTCGCCCAGTTGCTTCAGGCCCAGGGAAACACGGTTGCGTTCGCGATCGTATTTCAGAACCTTGACGTCGATTTCGTCACCAACGTTGACGATTTCGGAAGGATGCTTGATACGCTTCCACGCCATGTCGGTGATGTGCAGCAGGCCGTCCACGCCACCCAGATCGACGAATGCGCCGTAATCGGTGAGGTTTTTGACGATACCTTTGACTTGCTGGCCTTCCTGCAGGGATTCCAGCAGAGCTTCACGCTCGGCGGAGTTCTCGGCTTCCAGGACGCTGCGACGGGAAACGACAACGTTGTTGCGCTTCTGGTCCAGCTTGATGACCTTGAATTCCAGCTCTTTGCCTTCCAGGTGCGTGGTGTCGCGCACTGGACGGACGTCAACCAGGGAACCTGGCAGGAACGCACGGATGCCGTTAACGTCGACAGTGAAGCCGCCTTTAACCTTACCGTTGATAACGCCCTTGACCACTTCCTCAGCTGCGAAGGCTGCTTCCAGAACGATCCAGCATTCAGCGCGCTTGGCTTTTTCACGGGACAGCTTGGTTTCACCGAAACCGTCTTCAACCGAATCCAGAGCAACGTGAACTTCGTCACCGACATTGATAGTCAGGTCACCAGCATCGTTGTAGAACTGTTCCAGCGGGATGAGTGCTTCAGACTTCAGGCCAGCGTGAACGGTTACCCAGCGAGCCTGGTAATCGATATCAACGATAACACCGGTGATGATGGAGCCTGCCTGAAGGTTCAGGGTCTTTAGGCTTTCTTCAAAGAGTTCCGCAAAGCTTTCGCTCATTTTAATTCCTGTAGATGAGGGCGAAGAATACGCCCATCTCCACACCCCAGACGGTGTGGGTTAGTTTCATTTAAAAGAAGCGCCGCAGGACTATGACTGGTCCCCTGCGACCTTCTTGGTCATCCGGCGATATCGCGAATGGCGATCTCGCTCATGATGCGTTCAAGCACCTGATCGATGGACAACTCCGTGGAATCCAGCTGTATCGCATCAGCCGCCGGCTTGAGCGGGGCTACTGCGCGCTGGGTATCACGCTCGTCGCGTGCACGGATCTCATCTAGCAGACTCGACAGACTAACACCCTCGACTTTGCCCTTCAACTGCAAATATCGGCGGCGCGCCCGTTCCTCGGCACTGGCAGTGAGGAAAATCTTCAGCGGCGCATCCGGAAAAACCACTGTGCCCATGTCGCGACCGTCGGCCACCAGGCCCGGCGCTTCCTGGAAAGCACGCTGGCGCTGCAGCAGCGCCTCGCGTACCGCCGGCAATGCGGCCACCTGAGAAGCACCGGAACCGACGCTTTCAGTACGGATGACGTCGCTGACTTCATCGCCTTCCAGAATGATGCGCTGCAGCTGACCGTCGGTCGCCGCGATGAACTGCACATCCAGATGAGCGGCGAGTTTCTTCAGCAGCTCTTCATTGGTCAGGTCGACACCATGGTTGTGCGCAGCGAACGCCAGCAGGCGATACAGCGCACCGGAATCCAGCAGATTCCAGCCCAGACGCTTGGCCAGGATCCCGGCGACCGTGCCCTTGCCCGAACCGCTTGGCCCATCGATGGTGATGACCGGTGCAATGTTTTTCACGACTGAGCCTCTTGAGCCACGCGAATGCCGACCTGCGCGCACAGCGCGAGGAAGTTCGGGAACGAAGTCGCGACGTTGGCGCAATCATGGATGCGGATCGGTGCAGTGGCGCGCAGCGAAGCGACGCTGAAAGCCATGGCGATACGGTGATCACCGTGACCATGCACTTCGCCGCCACCGATCTGGCCGCCATCAATGATGATGCCGTCCGGAGTCGGCTGGCATTTGACGCCCAGCGCCAGCAAGCCGTCCGCCATGACTTGAATGCGATCCGACTCCTTGACACGCAGCTCTTCAGCACCGGTCAGCACGGTACGACCTTCGGCACAGGCCGCCGCCACGAACAGCACCGGGAATTCGTCGATGGCCAGTGGCACCAACGCTTCCGGAATCTCGATACCCTTGAGTTTAGCAGCGCGCACACGCAGGTCAGCCACTGGCTCGCCGCCAACTTCACGCTGGTTTTCCAGGGTGATGTCTGCGCCCATCAGACGCAGGATGTCGATGACGCCGGTACGGGTCGGGTTGATGCCAACATGCTCCAGCACCAGCTCGGAACCTTCGGCGATCGACGCAGCCACCAGGAAGAACGCCGACGACGAGATGTCGCCCGGCACTTCAATGTGGGTCGCCGTCAGCTTGCCGCCGGACTCGACCGACGCGGTGGCGCCATCGACGCTTACCGGGTAGCCAAAACCGCGCAGCATGCGCTCGGTATGGTCACGGGTCGGCGCCGGCTCGGTCACGGTGGTCTTGCCTTCGGCGTACAGACCCGCCAGCAGCAGGCAGGACTTCACCTGAGCACTGGCCATCGGCATGGTGTAGGTCAGACCCTTGAGTTTGTGCCCGCCACGAATGGTCATCGGCGGACGACCTTCGGCAGCGGTTTCGATCACGGCGCCCATTTCACGCAGCGGATTGGCCACACGATTCATCGGACGCTTGGACAGCGATGCGTCGCCGGTCAGGGTGCTGTCGAAGTTCTGCGCCGCCAGCAGGCCGGACAGCAGACGCATCGAGGTGCCTGAGTTGCCCAGATAGATCGGACCCGGCGCTGGCTTCAGACCGTGCAGGCCGACGCCGTGAATGGTCACACGACCGTGGTGCGGGCCTTCGATGACCACGCCCATGTCGCGAAATGCCTGCAAGGTCGCCAGGGCATCTTCGCCCTCGAGGAAACCTTCAACCTCGGTCACGCCTTCGGCCAGCGAGCCGAGCATGATCGAGCGGTGGGAAATCGATTTGTCACCTGGTACGCGAATCCGACCGGACAGGCGGCCACCAGGTTGAGCCAGGAAAATCAGATCGTTGGAATTCATAGCGTCCACATAGGCCCTGCGGGCCAGGATTTTACTGAAATGCTCGCGGGCAACCCGGGCGCGCGTGAAGACGCCCAACAATTGGTGCCCATCCCCTGCATCGACCGCGTCGCGCAAGGCGTCGAGGTCGCTGCGAAATGTATCGAGTGTGCGCAGGACAGCCTCGCGGTTGGCGAGGAAGATGTCGTGCCACATCACCGGGTCGCTTCCGGCGATTCTTGTGAAATCGCGGAAACCGCCCGCAGCGTAACGGAAGATCTCAAGGTTTTCATTGCGTTTGGCCAACGAGTCGACCAGACCGAAGGCCAACAGGTGCGGCAGATGACTGGTCGCAGCCAGCACTTCATCGTGGCGCTCGACCTGCATGTGCTCGACGTCGGCACCCAGTTCGCGCCACAAGCGATCGACCACCGCCAGTGCGGCCGGGTCGGTCTGCTCGAGCGGCGTCAGAATCACCTTGTGCCGACGGAACAGCTCAGAGTTGGAAGCTTCCACCCCGCTCTGCTCGGAGCCGGCAATCGGATGGCCCGGCACGAAGCGCGCTGGCATACCGCCAAACGCCTCGGTCGCCGCGCGCACCACATTACCCTTGGCGCTGCCGACATCGGTCAGAATCGCCCGGCCCAGATCAACACTCGCCAGACGCGCGAGCACCTTCTCCATAGCCAGAATCGGCACTGCCAGTTGAATCACGTCGGCGCCCTGACACGCAGCGATCAGATCATCTTCACAACGATCCACCACACCCAACTCGACCGCCAGCTTGCGCGATTGCGGGTCGAGATCGACCCCGACCACCTCGCGGCAGATACCGCTTTCACGCAAGCCTTTGGCAAACGAACCACCGATCAAGCCCAGACCGACCACTACAAGGCGACCGATCATAGGTGCAGCAGATTGCAGAGCAGTGACATCACCCACGAGCCAGAACCTTACGCAGCGCTTCGAGGAAGCGGCTGTTTTCCGCCGGCAGACCGATAGTCACCCGCAGGTGGTTCGGCATGCCGTAATTGGCCACCGGACGCACGATCACGCCTTCGCGCAGCAAGCCCTGGAAAATCGGCGCAGCTACCTGACCGAGATCGACGCAGATAAAATTACCCTTGGACTCGATCCAGCTCAGACCCAACTCACGGAACCCCGCCTGCAACTGTTGCATGCCGGATTCGTTGAGCTGACGGCTTTGCGCCAGATACTCTTCGTCTTTCAGCGCCGCACAGGCCGCGGCCAGGGCCAGGCTGTTGACGTTGAACGGCTGGCGCACGCGGTTCAGCACGTCCGCCACCACCGCAGTGGACAGGCCATAACCGACGCGCAGCGCCGCCAGACCGTAGGCCTTGGAGAACGTGCGCGATACCAGCAGATTCGGGTACGCCGCGAGGAAATCCAGACCGTCCGGCAGATCGCTGCCTTCGGCGTATTCGATGTACGCCTCGTCCAGCACCACCAGGACGTGCTCCGGCACGTCCTGCAGGAACTCGCCCAGCGCTTCGGCGCCGAACCAGGTACCGGTCGGGTTGTTCGGATTGGCGATGAATACCACGCGGGTATTGGCGTCGATGGCCGCAAGCATCGCAGGCAAGTCGTGCCCCCAATCCTTGGCCGGAACCACTTTGGCCTGCGCACCGACAGCCTGGGTGGCGATCGGGTAGACAGCGAACGCGTGCTCACTGAACACGGCGTTCAGGCCCGGCGCCAGATAGGCGCGCGCCACCAGCTCGAGAATGTCGTTGGAGCCGTTGCCCAGGGTCACCTGGTTCAGCTCGACGCGGCACTGCTCGGCCAACAGCGATTTCAGCGCGAAGCCGTTGCCGTCCGGATAGCGGGTCAGCTCAGCCAGCTCTTCGCGGATCGCCGCCAAGGCTTTCGGACTGGCGCCCAGCGGGTTTTCATTGCTTGCCAGTTTGACGATCTTTGCCGGATCCAGATCCAGCTCGCGCGCCAGTTCGTCCACAGGCTTGCCCGGAACGTACGGCGAAAGTTGTTGCACGCCCGGCTGTGCCAGAGCGAGGAAGTTGCCACTCATTTGCTACCGCCCCTTAGAGAACTGCTTTCGGGTAGGAACCCAGCACTTTGAGTGCTACTGCTTCCTGACTGATCTTTTCCAGTACACCTTTGATCAGCGGATCACGGTGATGGCCAACGAAGTCGATGAAGAACACGTAGGTCCATTTGCCGCTGCGCGACGGACGGGTTTCGATCCGGGTCAGGTCGATCCCGTTGTCATGGAACGGCACCAGCAGCTCGTGAAGCGCGCCGGGCTTGTTGCTCATCGAGACGATGATCGAAGTCTTGTCGTCGCCGGTCGGCGGCACTTCCTGGTTACCGATCATCAGGAAGCGCGTCGAGTTGTCCGGACGGTCTTCGATCTTCTCGGCCAGACGCGTCAGGCCGTACAAGCCTGCGGCCATGTCACCGGCAATCGCCGCCGAATTCCACTCACCCTTGACCCGCTTCGCCGCTTCGGCGTTGCTCGATACCGCCACGCGCTCGACATTCGGGTAATGCGCGTCCAGCCACTTGCGGCACTGGGCCAGCGACTGGGCATGGGAGTAGATGCGGCTGATGCTGTCGGTCTTGGTGTTTTCACCAACCAACAGGTGATGGTGAATGCGCAGCTCGACTTCGCCACAGATCACCATGTCGTGTTCGAGGAAACTGTCGAGGGTGTGGTTGACCGCGCCTTCGGTGGAGTTCTCCACCGGCACCACGCCGAAGTTCACCGCACCCGCAGCCACTTCACGGAACACTTCGTCGATCGCCGCCATCGGCTTGCTGATCACCGCGTGGCCGAAGTGCTTCATGGCCGCCGCCTGGGTGAAGGTGCCCTCAGGGCCGAGGTAAGCCACTTTTAGCGGCTGCTCGAGCGCTAGGCACGAGGACATGATTTCGCGGAACAACCGCGCCATCTCTTCGTTACCCAGCGGCCCCTGATTGCGCTCCATCACCCGCTTGAGCACCTGAGCTTCACGCTCGGGACGATAGAACACCGGCACTTCGCCTTCGGCCAGCGAGGCCATCTTTACTCGCGCAACTTCCTGGGCGCAGCGGGCGCGTTCGCTGATCAGCTCGAGGACTTTGCTGTCCAGAGCGTCGATGCGAACGCGCAGTGCCTTGAGTTCTTGCTCGGACATCAGCCGTGTTCCTTCTCGAATTCAGCCATGTACGCCACCAGCGCGTTGACGGCGTTGATGTCGACGGCGTTGTAGATGGAGGCGCGCATGCCGCCCACGGAGCGGTGGCCCTTGAGGTTGAGCAGACCGCGTTCGTCAGCACCGGCGAGGAACGGCTTGTCCAGGCGATCGTCAGCCAGACGGAATGGCACGTTCATCCACGAGCGGTCCGACTTGTTGATCGGGTTGCTGTAGAGGCCGCTGGCGTCGATGAAGTCATACAGCGTGCGCTGCTTGACGTCATTCAGTTTGGCGATCGCTTCAACGCCGCCCTGCTCTTTCAGCCACTGGAACACCAGACCGGAGAGGTACCAGGCCAGGGTCGGCGGCGTGTTGTACATCGAGCCGTTGTCGGCCGCGACCTTGTAGTCGAGCATGGTCGGGCACAGCGAACGGGCCTTGCCCAGCAGGTCTTCGCGGATGATGTTGACGACAATACCGCTCGGACCGATGTTCTTCTGTGCGCCGGCGTAGATCATGCCGAAACGCGAGATGTCGACCGGACGCGAGAGGATGTCCGAAGACATGTCGGCGACCAGCGGCACATCACCGGTTTCCGGGATCCACTGGAATTCCAGACCGCCGATGGTTTCGTTCGGCGCGTAGTGAACGTAAGCGGCGTCTTTCGACAGATTCCACTCGTTCTGGCCCGGAATGGCGAAATAGTCGTAAGGCTTGGCGGTGGCGGCAACGTTGACGTGGCCGTAGCGCGAGGCTTCTTCGATGGCTTTCTGCGACCAGATACCGGTGTCGATATAGTCGGCGCTGCCGCCTTCAGGCAACAGGTTCAGCGGAATCTGCGCAAACTGCTGGCTGGCGCCGCCTTGCAGAAACAGCACTTTATAGTTCGACGGGATATTCAGCAGGTCACGCAGGTCCTGCTCGGCCTGAGTAGCAATGGACACGAACTCATCACTGCGATGGCTCATTTCCATGACCGACAGCCCCTTGCCATGCCAATCAAGGAGTTCACCCTGGGCACGTTGCAGGACAGCTTCAGGAAGCGCCGCAGGACCGGCACAGAAGTTATAGGCTCGCTTGCTCACATCCAATCTCGCTCTGATTTGGTGGTATCACATATCAGTCGGCGCCGATCCTGTGGGAGCGAGCTTGCTCGCGAAGGCGGACTGACATTCAACAACGATGTCGCCTGTTGCTCCGCTTTCGCGAGCAAGCTCGCTCCCACAGGGTTCGTCATGGGCGCCGATATTTCATACCGGACAAATAACAAGGGGGCGAATTTTCATCCGCCCCCTCGCTTGTCCGCTTATTCCTGCGGCTCTTCGTCAGCTGCGGCGTCGAGTTGCTGGTCCTCGGCAACGTCGTCGATCACGACATCCCCCTCGAACCCGGCACCCTCTTCACCTTCAAGCTCTTCGCCTTCGACTTCCGACGGCTCCTGAACCCGCTCCAGACCAACCAGGGTTTCGTCCTTGGCCAGTTTGATCAAGGTCACGCCCTGGGTGTTACGGCCCAGGCTCGACACTTCGTCGACACGGGTACGTACCAAGGTGCCCTGATCGGAGATCAGCATGATTTCTTCGCCGTCGAGCACCTGAACCGCACCGACCAGACGGCCGTTACGCTCGTTGCTGACCATGGCGATCACGCCCTGGCCGCCACGCTTGTACTCAGGGAACTCGGTGATCGCGGTACGCTTGCCATAACCACGCTCGGAAGCGGTGAGAATCTGGCTGCCTTCTTCCGGGATCAGCATCGAAATCAGCTTCTGCCCTTCCGGCAGACGCATGCCGCGTACACCGCGGGCGGTACGGCCCATGGCACGCACGTCGGACTCTTTGAAGCGCGTTACCTTGCCGCCATCGGAGAACAGCATCACTTCACGCTCGCCATCGGTGATGGCTGCGGAGATCAGCACGTCGCCTTCGTCCAGCTCCAGCGCGATCAGACCGACGCTGCGCTGACGGCTGAAGGATTCCAGCGGGGTCTTCTTGACGGTGCCGTTGGCGGTCGCCATGAAGATGTAGTGACCTTCGGTGTATTCCTCGACCGGCAGCATGGTGGTGATGTATTCACCGTCATCCAGCGGCAGCAGGTTGACCAGCGGACGACCACGGGCGGCGCGGGATGCTTCCGGAATTTCGTAAGTCTTCAGCCAGTAGACCTTGCCCTTGCTGGAGAACAGCAGGAGGGTGGTGTGACTGTTGGCCACCAGCAGGTGAGCGATGTAGTCCTCATCCTTGACGCCGGTCGCCGATTTGCCTTTGCCGCCACGACGCTGAGCCTGGTACGCAGCCAGCGGCTGAGTCTTGGCGTAGCCACCGTGGGAGATGGTCACGACGCGCTCTTCTTCCGGGATCATGTCACCCAGGGTCAGATCAAGACGCGCATCGAGAATCTCGGTGCGACGCACGTCGCCGTATTCGGCGCGGATCACTTCCAGCTCTTCGCGGATCACTTCCATCAGGCGCACGGCGCTGTTGAGGATGCGGATCAGCTCGCCGATCTGGTTGAGAATCTCTTGATACTCGGCCAGCAGCTTCTCGTGTTCCAGACCGGTCAGACGGTGCAGACGCAGTTCCAGAATGGCTTGCGCCTGCTCTGGCGACAGGAAGTACTTGCCTTCACGCAGACCGTATTGCGGATCGAGGTTCTCCGGACGGCACGAATCGGCACCGGCACGTTCAACCATCGCGACTACGGCGCTGGATTCCCAAGGGGTGCTGACCAGTGCTTCTTTCGCTTCCGACGGAGTCGGCGACGCCTTGATCAGAGCGATCACCGGGTCGATGTTCGACAGGGCAACGGCCTGACCTTCGAGGATGTGACCACGCTCGCGGGCCTTGCGCAGTTCGAATACGGTACGACGGGTGACCACTTCGCGACGGTGACGGACGAAGGCTTCCAGCAGATCCTTGAGGTTAAGAATCCGCGGACGGCCGTCGATCAGCGCGACGATGTTGATGCCGAATACCGATTGCAGCTGGGTCTGGGCGTAGAGGTTGTTGAGGATCACCTCAGGCACTTCGCCGCGACGCAGCTCGATCACGACGCGCATACCGTCCTTGTCGGACTCGTCGCGCAGCTCGGTGATGCCTTCAAGCTTCTTCTCTTTGACCAGCTCGGCGATCTTCTCGATCAGACGCGCCTTGTTCAGCTGATACGGGAGTTCGGTGATGACGATCTGCTGACGGCCGCCGACCTTGTCGATGTCCTCGATGATCGAACGGGCACGCATGTAAATGCGGCCGCGACCGGTGCGGTAGGCTTCGATGATGCCGGCACGACCGTTGATGATCGCGGCCGTCGGGAAGTCCGGACCGGGGATGTATTGCATCAGCTCATCGACGGTCAGCTCTGGGTTGTCGATGAGGGCCAGGCAACCGTCGATGACTTCACCGAGGTTGTGCGGCGGAATGTTGGTCGCCATGCCCACGGCGATACCGCTGGAACCGTTGACCAGCAGGTTCGGGATGCGCGTCGGCATCACCGCCGGGATCATTTCGGTGCCGTCGTAGTTCGGCACCCAGTCCACGGTTTCTTTATGCAGGTCAGCCAGCAGCTCGTGCGCCAGCTTGGTCATGCGCACTTCGGTGTATCGCATGGCCGCGGCGTTGTCGCCGTCCACCGAACCGAAGTTGCCCTGACCGTCAACCAGCAGGTAGCGCAGGGAGAAAGGCTGAGCCATGCGGACGATGGTGTCGTACACCGCGGTATCACCGTGCGGGTGATACTTACCGATTACGTCACCGACAACACGGGCAGATTTCTTGTACGGCTTGTTGAAGTCGTTGCCCAGCTCGCTCATCGCGAACAGTACGCGACGGTGCACGGGCTTGAGGCCATCGCGCGCATCCGGCAGTGCACGGCCGACGATTACGCTCATCGCGTAGTCGAGGTAGGACTGTTTCAGCTCGTCTTCGATATTGACCGGGAGGATTTCTTTGGCCAGTTCGCCCATGAGAAGCCTGATTCCTTTTTCTGGTGAAACTTCGTCATGTCCATATGGGATGAACGAAGCTCGTCGGGGCAGGCTGAGTGCCATGCGCCGACTTACGACAAATCAACAAATCGAACCGTGGATTTGCGCAGTAAAGACAGCTCCGTGAAGCTGCCTCGGAAAACGCCGGATGTTATCACAAGAGCCGCCACGCACCTATCCCCCAGATGCGCATGGAGCATAGTTAGTTGACCGATGACAGGCGTAAAGGGGACGAGAGAGGCTCAGAGCTTCTTTGAATGCAGATTTGGGGCTTGATTTGGAGATGTTTATTGACTTTGATGGCCCCATCGCGAGCAGGCTCACTCCTACAGGGTTTGCGTTCGACACCAATCAATGTAGGAGCCAGCCTGCTGGCGATGGCGTCCTTTCAGACGCCACAGCCCATCAATGCAGGCGCTTGCGGCACATCAACTGAGCCATTTTCGCCGTATCCGGCCGCTCGACGATGCCTTTTTCAGTGACGATCGCATCGATCAGATCCGCCGGCGTCACGTCAAACACCGGGTTGAACGCCTCGACGTCCGCCCCCACGCGCTTGCCACCGACCTCCAGCAGCTCGGCGCCGTCACGCTCCTCGATCGGGATGTCGTCGCCACTGGCCAGATGCATGTCGATGGTCGAACTCGGCGCCACCACCATGAAACGCACGCCGTGGTGCATGGCGTTGACCGCCAGTTGATAGGTGCCGATCTTGTTCGCCACGTCGCCATTGGCAGTGATGCGGTCAGCCCCGACGATCACCCAAGTCACGCCCTTGGTTTTCATGATGTGCGCAGCAGCCGAATCGGCATTCAGCGTCACCGGGATGCCTTCGTTCGCCAGCTCCCACGCGGTCAGGCGCGAACCCTGCAGCCATGGCCGGGTTTCATCGGCATACACCCGCTCGACCATGCCTTCCAGGTACGCCGCACGAATCACCCCCAGCGCGGTACCGAAACCGCCGGTCGCAAGGGCGCCGGTATTGCAGTGGGTCAGGATCGCCTGGGCATTGCCCTGATGCTTGCGGATCAGATCGACGCCGAGCTGGGCCATGGTCAGGTTGGCTTCGCGGTCGCTTTCATGAATGGCAATGGCTTCGGCTTCCAGCGCCACCAGCGGATCGGCATTGTCCTTCAGACGATCGAGCCGATCGTGCATGCGATTCAACGCCCAGAACAGGTTGACCGCCGTCGGGCGGGAATCCGCCAGCAGGGCGAAATCCTCTTCCAGCGCCGCGTACCAGTCGCCGCCTTCAGCCACGCGAGCGCGGGCCGCCAGCACAATGCCATAGGCCGCGCTGATGCCGATGGCCGGTGCGCCACGCACCACCATCGAACGAATCGCCTCAGCCACACCGGCAGCGCTGGTGTAGGCAATCCAGGTTTCCTCGAACGGCAAAATACGCTGATCCAGCAGGTGGAGCGCGCCATCTCGCCAATCGATGGCCTTTACTTTCTCCGCAGCCAACAGTCGATCGCGCATCCCTCACCCCGCACTCATGAACAAAAGCCGCCGATTATAGCGATCCCCCCGCGAAGACGCTCGGGTATACTTCGCCATCCTTTACAAAAGCACTGGAACCGACCCTCGATGCCGAAACCTGCCATTGCGCTCGACTTATTATTGCTGCCGACCTGGCTGGTACCCGTCGAACCCGCAGGCGTTGTGCTCAAGGAGCATGGCCTGGGCATTCGCGATGGTCGCATCGTGTTTATCGGCCCGCGCGCCGAAGCATTGAAGTGTAACGCCACTGAAGTCCGCGAATTGCCGGACGTGCTGCTCGCCCCAGGCCTGATCAACGCTCACGGGCATGCGGCGATGACCCTGTTCCGCGGTCTGGCCGACGATCTGCCGCTGATGACCTGGCTGGAAAACCACATCTGGCCGGCCGAGGCCAAATGGGTCGATGAAGAGTTCGTCCGTGATGGCACTGACTTGGCGATTGCCGAGCAGATCAAGGGCGGCATCAGCTGTTTCTCGGATATGTATTTCTTCCCGAAAGTCGCCAGTGAGCGCGTGCACAACAGCGGCATTCGCGCGCAGATCGCGATTCCGATCCTCGATTTCCCGATCCCCGGCGCCAGCAGCGCCGATGAGGCCATTCGTCAGGGCGTCGAGCTGTTCGGCGATCTGAAGCATCACGAACGGATCAAGATCACCTTCGGCCCGCATGCACCCTACACCGTGGGCGACGAGAACCTGGAAAAAATCCGCGTGATCGCCGAAGAGCTGGACGCGTCGATCCACATGCACGTCCACGAAACCGCTTTCGAAGTCCAGCAATCGCTGGAACATCGCGGCGAGCGGCCACTGGCCCGCCTCGGTCGCCTCGGCCTGCTCGGCCCGCGCTTCCAGGCGGTGCACATGACCCAGATCAGCGATGACGATCTGGCATTGCTGGTAGAAAGCAACACCAGCGTGATCCACTGCCCGGAATCGAATCTGAAGCTGGCCAGCGGGTTCTGCCCGGTGGAGCGCCTGTGGCAGGCTGGCGTGAACGTCGCCGTCGGCACCGATGGCGCCGCCAGCAACAACGACCTCGACCTGCTCGGCGAAACCCGCACTGCCGCGCTGCTGGCCAAAGCCGTCGCCGGCTCGGCCACCGCGCTGGACGCCCATCGTGCGCTGCGCATGGCCACGCTCAACGGCGCACGGGCCTTGGGCATCGAGGCGCAGGTCGGTTCGCTGGAGATCGGCAAGGCTGCGGACATTGTCGCTTTCGACCTGTCCGGCCTGGCTCAGCAACCGGTCTATGACCCGGTGTCGCAGCTTATTTATGCCACCGGCCGCGACTGCGTGAAACACCTGTGGGTCGCCGGCAAACAGTTACTCGACGACCGGCGCCTGACCCGTCTGGACGAACAACAGCTGGGCGCCACCGCCCGGGCCTGGGGCCAGCGCATCAGCGGCCACACCGAATCGTAAACACCGCGGAGCAGACTCCGCGGCTACAGCCCTTTTCAAGTTTCTCGAGGAATAGATATGAGCAACGTCGACCACGCCGAAATCGCCAAATTCGAAGCCCTGGCCCATCGCTGGTGGGACCGTGAAAGCGAGTTCAAACCGCTGCACGACATCAACCCGCTGCGCGTCAACTGGATTGACGAGCGAGTCAATCTGGCCGGCAAGAAAGTTCTCGACGTCGGTTGCGGCGGCGGCATCCTCAGCGAAGCCATGGCCCAGCGCGGCGCCACTGTCATGGGCATCGACATGGGCGAAGCGCCACTGGCGGTTGCGCAACTGCATCAACTGGAGTCCGGCGTCAGCGTCGAATACCGGCAGATCACCGCCGAAGCCCTGGCTGAAGAGATGCCCGAGCAGTTCGACGTGGTCACTTGCCTGGAAATGCTTGAGCACGTACCGGACCCGTCCTCGGTGATCCACGCCTGCTACCGCATGGTCAAGCCCGGCGGCCAGGTGTTCTTTTCGACCATCAACCGCAACCCGAAGGCGTACCTGTTCGCCATCATCGGCGCCGAATACATCATGAAGCTGCTGCCGCGTGGCACCCACGACTTCAAGAAATTCATCCGCCCGTCCGAGCTGGGCGCCTGGAGCCGCATCGCCGGCCTGACCGTCAAGGACATCATCGGCCTGACCTACAACCCGCTGACCAAGCACTACAAGCTGGCCAACGACGTTGACGTCAACTACATGATCCAGACCCTGCGCGAGGAGTAAGCCGATGGCCATCAGAGCAGTCCTTTTCGACATGGACGGCACCCTGCTCGACACCGCGCCGGACTTCATCGCCATTTGCCAGGCGATGCGCGCGGATCGCGGCTTGCCGCCGATGAACGACAAGCACATCCGCGACGAAATCTCCGGCGGCGCCAAAGCCATGGTCGCGGTGACATTCTCGATGGATCCGGAATCGCCGGGCTTCGAAGAACTGCGCCAGGAATTCCTCGAGCGCTATCTGGCCGGTTGCGCTGTGCACAGCAAGCTGTTCGACGGCATGGGCGAACTGCTGGCCGACATCGAGCGGGCCAACCTGATCTGGGGCGTGGTCACCAACAAACCGGTACGGTTTTCCGAGCCGATCATGCAGCAACTGGGGCTGGCCGAGCGCTCGGCGCTGCTGATCTGCCCGGATCACGTGAAAAACAGCAAGCCGGATCCGGAGCCGCTGATCCTCGCGTGCAAAATGCTTGATCTGGATCCGTCGACGGTTTTGTTTGTGGGCGATGATCTGCGCGATATCGAGTCGGGCCGCGATGCCGGCACCAAGACCTGCGCCGTGACCTACGGCTATATCCACCCGGACGACAACCCGCGGCACTGGGGCGCGGACGTGGTGGTGGATCATCCGCTGGAGTTGCGCAAGGTGCTCGACAGCGCGCTGTGCAGCTGCTGAAAACGGCCTTTGTGGCGAGGGGATTCATCCCCGATGGGTTGCGAAGCAGCCCCCGCAATCTTTCAGGTCGATTCGATATGCAGGTTTACGACTGCTTCGCAGCCGGTCGGGGATAAATCCCCTCACCACAAGGAAGCAGGTCTTCATGAATGGATTGTGAGGTTCTTATGTTCGATTACACCGCCCGTCCCGAATTGCTCAAGGATCGGGTCATTCTGGTCACCGGTGCCGGTCGCGGCATCGGTGCGGCCGCCGCGAAAACCTACGCCGCTCACGGCGCCACCGTGCTGCTGCTGGGCAAGACCGAAGCCAATCTGACTCAGGTCTACGACGAGATTGAAGCGGCGGGGCATCCACAACCGGCAGTGATCCCGTTCAACCTCGAGACCGCCCTGCCCCATCAATACGATGAGCTGGCGGCAATGATCGAGAGCGAGTTCGGCCACCTCGACGGCTTGCTGCACAACGCCTCGATCATCGGGCCGCGCACGCCGATCGAGCAGCTGTCGGGCGAAAACTTCATGCGTGTCATGCAAGTCAACGTCAACGCCATGTTCATGCTGACCAGCACCCTGCTGCCGCTGCTCAAGCTGTCGCAGGATGCCTCGGTGGTGTTCACCTCCAGCAGCGTCGGACGCAAGGGCCGGGCCTACTGGGGCGCTTACGGAGTATCGAAGTTCGCTACCGAAGGCTTGATGCAAACCCTGGCCGATGAAGTCGATGGCGTGGCACCCGTGCGCTCCAACAGCATCAACCCGGGCGGCACGCGTACCAGCATGCGTGCACAGGCCTATCCGGGAGAAAACCCGCTGAACAATCCGACCCCGGAAGAGATCATGCCGGTGTACCTGTACCTGATGGGCCCTGACAGCGCCGGCATCAATGGCCAGGCATTCAACGCGCAATAACTGCCATACGTCGCTTTTGTTGCCGTGGCGGATTACCGTCGCGGCACACAATTGCCGCTTCCCACCGTCACACTTCAGTCAAATATCCGCCACCCTCCCTCAAAGCAAAAAGCCATCCTGTTGATTCATAAAGGTTTTAATAAACCTGAACCGAATGGCACGACTTTCGCTCTAATTTTCCTCAAAGCATGCCGTGTGAAGGCACTGGGGCAAGGCCGATTTCGATAGCTGACTAATCGTCATCAGGCAGACTAAACTTACGCCAAATGTCCTACGGGACTGATGGATCAGTATGACGCGCAGCCCATAGCCGCTCTCACCCAGCCTGTAAGACAGACTTACTGCTTAGGGGCTCACGCCATATGAAATCACCTTCCCAGACCAATGCAATTGACTTTGACAGTGCCAAATTGCAACGCCTGGGCTTTGGTCAGCTGCCTCCGCTTCTGGAACGCCCGGCCAGCCTGGCGCAATTGCGCCAGCAAATGAGCCTGCAACTGCAAACCAGTCTTGAGCCGCAACGAATCCTCGGTCTGTTTTTCCGCGAAGTTCAGCGTCTTGTGCCGCTGGATGCCTTGAGCTACGTGCATTCGGGCAGCGACTTGCGCCTGGAGTTCGGTGCCCGCGGTCACCATTCGGTCAGCTACAGCCTCAGCCACGAAGGCGAGCACCTGGGTGAACTGGTCTTCCGCCGCAACCAGCGCTTCAGCGAGCAGGATCAGGGCAACCTCGAATCGCTGCTGTCGTCGCTGCTGTTCCCGATGCGCAATGCCCTGCTCTACCGCGCGGCAACACAAAGTGCGCTGCGCGACCCGTTGACCGGAACCGGCAACCGGATCGCCATGGAGCAGACCCTGCAACGCGAGATCGACATGTCCCGCCGGCACCTGCAACCGTTGTCGGTGCTGATGCTCGACATCGACCACTTCAAACGGGTCAACGACAGTCATGGCCACAGCGCCGGGGATGACGTACTCAAAGGGGTGGCGGCGTCGATCAAGGGCCAGCTGCGCAACGTCGACATGGTGTTTCGCTATGGCGGGGAAGAATTTCTGATCTTGCTGTGCAACACCGGCCGGGAAGCGGCAGCGATGGTCGGCGAGCGTCTGCGCCATGCCGCGCAGACTGCAGAATATTTCGCGGACGGCAAACTGATCGACCTGACTGTGAGCCTTGGTTGCTCGACTCTGCTGCCGGGTGAATCAGCGGACAGTCTGCTGCGCCGGGCCGACAGTGCGCTGTACGTGGCCAAGCGCGAGGGGCGTAATCGGTTGGCGATGGCGGGTTGAGTCCTTGCAGATACCCACAAACCACTGTGGGAGCGGGCTTGCTCGCGAAAGCGGTGTGTCAGTCAAACAATTGCTGCCTGACACACCGCTTTCGCG
>NZ_JASCPO010000510.1:0-530 GCF_029960145.1 Pseudomonas sp. PS01299
TGAAAAGGTGATCGGCACGGCGTTCAACGACACCTTCAATCTCGATTCGGCCACTGCGACGTTCGAGGGGGGAGCGGGGGATGATGTCTACGTTCTCAACGGCAGTGGCGGCACGGTCATCGAACAGACGGGTGGCGGTAACGATGAAGTACGCAGCAACTTCGCCCAGATTTACCTGAACGCCAACGTCGAGCGCCTGACCTATACCGGTAACGCGGCATTCACCGGTTGGGGCAACGCCAGCGACAACGTCATTACGGGGGGCATTGGCAATGACACCCTGTATGGCGGCGCGGGTGCCGACCAGTTCATCGGTGGTGGGGGTATCGACACGGCTGGCTATGCCGACAGCACTGTCGGTGTCACCTTGAATTTCAAGACCGGGGTCAACAGTGGCATCGCGGCGGGCGATACCTACACCGGCATTGAGCGAATCCTCGGCTCGGGCTTCAACGATACCTTCATCGCCGACAGTCGGGTGTTTGCATTTGACGGCGGTGCGGGAACGGCTGACGTGGTGGATTACTCGA
>NZ_JASCPO010000511.1:0-475 GCF_029960145.1 Pseudomonas sp. PS01299
CACTGGCGATATCCTGGGGGAGGGGGCTTGCTCCCGAACGCGGGGTATCAGTGTGCATCAATGCTGAATGGCACACCGCATTCGGGAGCAAGCCCCCTCCCACAGGATTGCATGCCAGCTCAGATCATTCAGCGCAGCGCATTAAGCGTCGCGTTATGCGGAATACAGCGCTCGAAATTGCAGCTGGCGTATTCGCGCGGCAGTTGTCGCAGTTGCTCGACCCGCCAGGCCGCGGTGCCGTACAGCGCCAGCGTGGCAGCGCAGGTGATGAAAATCGCGAAGTACCTTCTTGTTCTGATGTTCATGGCGTAGACCTCTGAACGCATACCCTGCGGTATTACTTTCAGCATAGGTCAGCGGCATAGAGTTGCCAGCCACGGATTCGGCCTATGTGACATCCCCCTGTGGGAGCGGGCTTGCTCGCGAAGGCGTGGTGTCAGTCGATGAGAATCCAGACTGATACACCGCCTTCGCG
>NZ_JASCPO010000512.1:0-459 GCF_029960145.1 Pseudomonas sp. PS01299
CGTTGCGCTGCGACAGGCCGTGACCGCGCATCTCCGGGATCCACACGTCGAAGCCCAGACGGGTCAGGTACGCACCCAACCCGAGGCCCTTGGGGGAAAACCAGAAGCGCCGATTGGAAAAACTGCCGTGCAACAAAATCACCGGCACGCCGCGTGGTGTCGTGTCGTCGGCCATGCCCAAGCGGGTCACGGCGATTTCCACGGACCAGTCGGGACTGTTGCCGGGTTTGAGTCGATACACATCTTCGCTCAGATCACCGCGACGTTCGGCGCTGATCAGGGCGACAGGAAACAGGTTGCTGCTGCTTTGCATAATGCTCTTGCACAAAAAAGGGCGGCATCTACAGGAGCCCGCCCTACTTCAATCTCAAAGCCCCCGACCTTTGTGGGAGCGGGCTTGCTCGCGAAAGCGGTGTATCAGCCAACATTTGTGGCGGATCTCATTCCGTCTTCGCGAGC
>NZ_JASCPO010000513.1:0-444 GCF_029960145.1 Pseudomonas sp. PS01299
CTTGAACCCTCATCGTCACCGGAACGAGAGGAGTTGCAGCGGCAACTCGAATCTCTCCAGCTCGATGTTCGCCGTTTGCAGCTTGAACATGACCTGTTGATGAGGGCGAATGAACTCATAAAAAAAGAGACGGGCATCAACCGGCAAGTCCTGACCAATCGGGAGAAGACATTGCTGGCTGATGCCCTTAGGCATAGGTACTCCTTGCTAGAGCTGCTTGACGCGTTGGGCTTGGCCCGAAGCTCCTATTTCTATCATCGAGCCCGAATGCAGGTCGCGGAAAAGTACACCGAAGTGCGTCGTGCCATGGCGGACATATTCGAGCGCAATCATCGTTGCTATGGCTACCGTCGGATGCGAGCTTCGTTGAGCAGGCAGCGTGTGCGCCTTTCAGAGAAGGTGGTGCAGCGCTTGATGAAGCAGGAGTGCCTAGTCGTCGCCAAG
>NZ_JASCPO010000514.1:0-413 GCF_029960145.1 Pseudomonas sp. PS01299
ACCACCACCTGCACCGGTGTTGAGATGTTCCGCAAGCTGCTCGACGAAGGTCGTGCTGGCGAGAACTGCGGCGTTCTGCTGCGTGGTACCAAGCGTGACGACGTTGAGCGTGGTCAGGTTCTGGTTAAGCCGGGTTCGGTTAAGCCGCACACCAAGTTCACCGCAGAAGTTTACGTTCTGAGCAAGGAAGAAGGCGGTCGTCACACTCCGTTCTTCAAAGGCTACCGTCCACAGTTCTACTTCCGTACTACTGACGTGACTGGTAACTGCGAACTGCCAGAAGGCGTTGAAATGGTAATGCCAGGTGACAACATTCAGATGACTGTTACCCTGATCAAAACCATCGCGATGGAAGATGGTCTGCGTTTCGCTATCCGTGAAGGCGGTCGTACCGTCGGCGCTGGCGTCGTAGC
>NZ_JASCPO010000515.1:0-410 GCF_029960145.1 Pseudomonas sp. PS01299
CACGGTGTGATTCATGACTGGGGTGAAGTCGTAACAAGGTAGCCGTAGGGGAACCTGCGGCTGGATCACCTCCTTAATCGACGACATCAGCTGCTCCATAAGTTCCCACACGAATTGCTTGATTCATGCGTTTGTAAAAGTGCAGAGCTAAATATTCGAATCGAATAATTAGCTCTGATCTTTTTCAGAATCGTTCTTTAAAAATTTGGGTATGTGATAGAAAGATAGACTGAACGTTACTTTCACTGGTAACGGATCAGGCTAAGGTAAAATTTGTGAGTGACTCTTAAGAGTTTTGCGAATTTTCGGCGAATGTCGTCTTCACAGTATAACCAGATTGCTTGGGGTTATATGGTCAAGTGAAGAAGCGCATACGGTGGATGCCTTGGCAGTCAGAGGCGATGAAAGAC
>NZ_JASCPO010000516.1:0-377 GCF_029960145.1 Pseudomonas sp. PS01299
AGCACATCCTGCTGTCCCGTCAGGTAGGCGTTCCGTACATCGTGGTTTTCCTGAACAAGGCTGACCTGGTAGACGACGCTGAGCTGCTGGAACTGGTTGAGATGGAAGTTCGCGACCTGCTGTCCACCTACGACTTCCCGGGCGATGACACTCCAATCATCATCGGTTCGGCTCGTATGGCGCTGGAAGGCAAAGACGACAACGAGATGGGCACCACTGCCGTCAAGAAACTGGTTGAAACTCTGGACAGCTACATCCCAGAACCAGTTCGTATGATCGACAAGCCATTCCTGATGCCAATCGAAGACGTATTCTCGATCTCGGGTCGCGGTACTGTTGTGACTGGTCGTATCGAGCGCGGTATCGTTCGCGTTCAA
>NZ_JASCPO010000517.1:0-365 GCF_029960145.1 Pseudomonas sp. PS01299
ACGGTCGCTTCTGCTGAGTAACCCTGTGGTGAGGGGATTTATCCCCGATGGCGCGTAAAGCGGGCCCGGCTTCTTCAACCAATAAAGAAGCGGGCCTGCTACGCAGTCCATCGGGGATAAATCCCCTCACCACAAGTGAGTATTGTGGGGACATGGAGTCGGCAAAATGACTCTCACGAATACTGCTGTGTACTTGAACGCCAACGCCATGAACCGCATGGATCAGGACGGCACACTGGACGCCAATCCCGTCTCCGCCGCAAAACCTGCGGGAACCCGCCGCTAATTCTGAGTCCACTGCACAACCCCATGTGGGAGCGAGCCTGCTCGCGAAGAGGGCGTGTCAGTCGCCATCGCTTTGGCTG
>NZ_JASCPO010000518.1:0-363 GCF_029960145.1 Pseudomonas sp. PS01299
GTAAAACCACTCTGACCGCTGCTCTGACTCGCGTCTGCTCCGAAGTTTTCGGTTCGGCCGTAGTTGAATTCGACAAGATCGACAGCGCTCCAGAAGAAAAAGCTCGCGGTATCACCATCAACACCGCACACGTTGAGTACAACTCGCTGATCCGTCACTACGCTCACGTTGACTGCCCAGGTCACGCTGACTATGTGAAGAACATGATCACCGGTGCTGCTCAAATGGACGGCGCTATCCTGGTTTGCTCGGCCGCTGATGGTCCGATGCCACAAACCCGTGAGCACATCCTGCTGTCCCGTCAGGTAGGCGTTCCGTACATCGTGGTTTTCCTGAACAAGGCTGACCTGGTAGACGACGCTG
>NZ_JASCPO010000519.1:0-321 GCF_029960145.1 Pseudomonas sp. PS01299
TTGAGTTCCCTGAAGGGCCGTCGAAGACTACGACGTTGATAGGTTGGGTGTGTAAGCGCTGTGAGGCGTTGAGCTAACCAATACTAATTGCCCGTGAGGCTTGACCATATAACACCCAAGCAATCTGCATGCTCGAAAGAGACCAGATTGCGGTGTGTGAAGACGCAATGAACCGAAAGTTCGCGATGCTCACAAAACACCTGTATCACATACCCGATTTGCTGAAGCGAGGCCAACCGGTCACGAGTCAGTACCCGAATTTCTTGACGACCATAGAGCGTTGGAACCACCTGATCCCATCCCGAACTCAGAAGTGAAACG
>NZ_JASCPO010000051.1:0-33500 GCF_029960145.1 Pseudomonas sp. PS01299
GGGCTTGCTCGCGAAGGCGTTGGATCAGCCAATACATGTGCTGAATGTCAGACCGCTTTCGCGAGCAAGCCCGCTCCCACAAGGGGACTACGACAACTTTCAGATTTGCAGGAAGACTGATGGACCGCCTCGCCGCCATGGAAACCTTCGTCTACGTGGTCGAAACCGGCTCCTTTTCCGCCGCCGCCCGACGCCTGAATATCGGCCAGCCCGCCGTGTCGAAAACCATCGCTCAGTTGGAAAAACGCCTGGCGGTCAGCCTGTTGCTGCGCTCGACTCGCGGCCTGACCCCGACCGAAGCCGGACTCGCGTTTTTCGAACGGGCCAGGCGTGCCATTGATGAAGCCAACGAAGCCGATAACGCCGCCCGTGGCAGCGCCAGCGGTTTAAGCGGCAACCTGCGGATCAGCGCGGCGGTGACTTTCGGTCGCCTGCACGTCGTGCCGCAGCTGGGGCCGTTTCTCGAGCAGCATCCACAGCTGAACATCGACCTGATGCTCGATGATCGCAACATCAATCTGGTCGAAGAAGGTATCGACGTCGCCCTGCGCATGGGCCCGCTCAGCGACTCCAGCCTCACCGTGCGTAAAATCGCCGACTGTCGCCGCGTAGTGCTCGGCACCCCGGCCTACTTCGCCCGCCACGGCGAGCCGAGCTGCCCTGCCGATTTGGATAAGCATCAAGGCATCGTCTACAACCTCAGCGGCGGCGCCACCTGGATCTTCACCCAGGGCAGCGAACAACAGACGCAAACCCTGACCGGCCGCCTGCGGGTCAGCGCCGCCGAGGGTTTGCGTGCAGCCGTGCTGGCCGATCAGGGCCTGACCATCGCCTCGCAATGGATGTTCGCTCCGGAGCTGGCAAGCGGCGCGGTCAGGGCGGTGATGAGTGACTGGGTATTGCCGGATCAGGACTTGTGGGCGGTGTTTCCCACGGGGCGGATGGTCAGTGCGAAGGCGCGGGCGTTTGTGGATTATGTTCAGGGGTTGTTGACCAGCGGATTGTGAAAAACAGCTAATCAAAAGATCGCAGGCTTCGCCAGCTCCTACAGGGACATCATCAATGCCCGGCAACACACAAAAAAACGGCGATCCAGAGATCGCCGTTTTTCATTACTGCCCGAACTGTTTGCCCAATCCCGGCGGTACACCGTGGATATCGGTGTCTTCCCAAGGGCCGTTGGGGCTGACGGAGCGAGTCCAGCCGTTGTTCCAGCGGAAGTAGGTGCGCTGGCGGTAGAAGGTGTTGGTCTGGTCGTCGAGGACGTAGACGCCGAGTTTCTGGTCCCAGTGGCTGTTGCCGCCCGGTGGTGGGGCGAAGCTGGCTGAGGTGCGTGGGACTGGCTTGGACGGTTTGGCCGGGATGCTTTTGCCCGGAGTCGGCGAGGTCGACGGGGTCGGGCTCGGTTGTGACGGCGGGATCGGCGGCAGGTTGGTGGTCGGTTCCGGTCGGTGCACCGCACATGCGCTCATGCTCAAGGCCAATGTGATGACGGAGATGCGGGCGAGGCTGTGCATGGCGGTGCTTTCCTGTGGGTTCCGGGGTTATTTGTCCGGGCTGTCGATGGTCAGTGTTTGCGGCGCGGTGGTGCTGCTGGCCAGCGGGCCGCTGCGACCTACCCACTCCCCGGCGGTTGGCTGACCGGCGCGAGAGATGCGTGCAACCAGTTGGACTTCAGGAAAGTTCGACAGTTTCAACTGCGGCATCATGGCGTCGGCATCGCCCAGTTCGACAGTGACCGGCAGATCGGCCACGGTCAGACGCTTGGCCGCCAGCGGTGCCGGTGGGCCGGAAACGGCGCGGGCGAAGATGAACACGCTGTCGCCCGGTTGCACCTTGCCTTTGAGTTCGCTGGCCAGATCGACACGCACCTTGAGCAGTGCGGCAACCTTGGCGGCCGGCGCGGCGGCGACCTTGCCGCCACTGGCTTGCAGACGCTCGGTGGCTCGCTCGATCCCGCCCTGCAAGGCGGCGCGGGAGTTGTCGCCCTCTGGCAACTGCGCCAGCAACCGGTTCCAATAGTCGATTGCCTGCTGATAACGCTCGCCCTCGAACGCGGCGATGCCGAGCAGGCCGAGGCTGGTGACTTCTTTCGGATCGGCTTTCAGCGCTTCATCGGTCAGGGCCTGGATCTTGTCCGACCACTTTTTACCGTCGGCGAAATACTGCGCCTGCGCCCACTGGCCGAGCAGCTCCGGCTGGCGACCGGCCAGGTTGGCGGCGCGTTCGAACATCTTGGCAGCGTCCGCCGGACGATCCTGGGCCATGTAGGTGCGCCCGAGGAAGTACAGGCCTTCCGCCGAATCCGGTTGCGCGGCGACGGCACGCTCCAGACGCCGGGTCATCTCTTCCATCGACTGCGGCGCCTGGGCGAATTCGCGGGTCAGTTCGACTTTATCGGCAGCACCGAAATGCAGGTACAGACCCAGGCCCAACACCGGCACCAGCACCGCTGCCAACAACGGCAACGGCTTGCCCAGTCTCGATACACGCGGTGCGGCAACGCCTTCGGTATCGGCGAGCAGCTCACGCGCAGCTTCCGCGCGACCGCTGTCCATTTGCGCGGCATCGAGTACGCCTTCAGCCTGCTGCGCTTGCAGCTCGGCCACGCGCTCCTGATACAGCGCCACGTTCAGGGCAGTTCGATCCTCTTCACGCTGGGCGCGACGGCCACGCAAAACCGGGATCAGCAGAAAACTCAGGGCGACCAGAAGCAACAGCCCTGCGGCAAGCCAGAAATCAATCATTCTTGGTTTTTATCCAACAGTTGGTCGAGGCGCTGACGCTCTTCGGTGGACAGCGATGGCGGGGTCTCGGTGCGGTGCGCGCGGCGTCGGCGAACGATCACTGCGATCACCACCAGACCACCGAACAACAGACCGGCCGGGCCGAACCACAGCAAGGCTGTCTTGGCATTGAGCGCCGGTTTGTAGCGGACGAAATCACCGTAGCGATCGACCATGAAGTCGATGATCTGCTGATTGTCCTTGCCCTCGCCGAGCATGCGGAAAATCTCTTTGCGCAGGTCGGCGGCAATCGGCGCGTTGGAGTCGGCGATGTCCTGGTTCTGGCACTTGGGGCAGCGCAGTTCCTTGGTCAGTTCACGAAAGCGCTCGCGATCACCTTCCTTGGCGAACTCGTAGGTGTCGATCGCGGCATGCGCCACACCGGCCAGACTCAGGCCCAAGACCACGGCAGCGATAAAGCGCTTCATGGCTTGGCCTCATCGACCAGCGCCTGATACTTGGCTGCGAGTTTTTCGCGCCAGACCTGCTCGTCGATCACACCCACGTACTTGTCGCGAATGACGCCCTTGGCGTCGATGAAGAAGGTTTCCGGTGCGCCGTACACGCCGAGGTTGAGGCCCAGCGAACCTTCGTCGTCACGAATATCCAGCAGGTACGGGTTGTGGAATTCGGCCAGCCACTTCAACGCATCGGCGTTGGTGTCCTTGTAGTTGATGCCGTAGATCACCACACCGCGTTCGGCCAGCTTGTTCAGCACCGGGTGCTCGACCCGGCAGGAAATGCACCAGGTGCCCCAGACGTTGACCAGCGCCGGTTTGCCGAGAATGTCAGCCTTGGTCAGGGTCTTGTTGCCCTGCACGTTCGGCAGAGTGAACTCCGGGAAAGGCTTGTTGATCATCGCCGACGGCAGCTCCGCCGGATCGAGGTACAGACCGCGATACAGAAACACCGCCACCAGCAGGAAAATCGCCAGGGGTACCAGCATCAACCAACGTCTCATGCAGCCGCTCCTTGCAGGCCGAGGGCTTCACGCACCCGGGCTTTGACCTTGACTCGATAACGCCGATCCAGCGCCGCCAGCAATCCGCCCAGACCGGTCAGCAGACCGCCGAACCAGATCCAGCGCACGAACGGTTTGACGTGAACCCGTACCGCCCACGCGCCGTTTTCCAGCGGCTCGCCCAGTGCAACGTAGAGATCGCGGGTGAAACCGGCGTCGATCCCGGCCTCGGTCATCATCGAACTCTGCACGGTGTACAGGCGCTTTTCCGGGTGCAGCACGCTGACTTCCTTGCCGTCGCGGATCACCCGGATGGTGCCCTTGTCGGAGGTGAAGTTCGGCCCTTCGAAGTGCTTGGCACCTTCGAACACAAACTGATAACCGGCCAGGGACATCGACTCGCCCGGCGCCAGACGCAGGTCGCGCTCGGCACTGTTCTGGCTCGACAGCACCACACCGAGCGCGCACACGGCGATACCGAGGTGAGCGATCTGCATGCCCCAGTAGCTGCGGGTCAGGGTTGGCAGGCCCTTGATCAGGCCTTTGTGGCGGGTTTTGTCGAAGATGTCGCGCACACCGGCCAGCAACACCCACGCGGCGAGCAGGAACGTGGCGATCACCGCCCAGTTGAAATCGCCGTAGGCGATACCGGCTACCACGGCCAATGCGACGCTGCCGAGCAACACCGGGGTCAGCATGTTCGCCAGCCACTTCACCGGGGTGTCTTTCCAGCGGACGATCACGCCAACCGCCATCACCAGCATCAGCAATGCCATCAGCGGAATGAACAGCGCGTTGAAATACGGCGGGCCTACTGACAGCTTGGCGCCGCTGATCGCATCAAGAATCAGCGGATACAGCGTGCCGAGCAGAATCATCGACGCGGCCACCACCAGCACCAGGTTGTTGCCCAGCAACAGGGTTTCCCGCGACCACAGGTTGAAGCCGACCTGGCTCTTGACCACCGGAGCGCGCAACGCAAACAGCGTCAGCGAACCGCCGACCACAAACAGCAGGAAGATCAGAATGAACACGCCGCGCTCAGGGTCCGAGGCAAACGCATGTACCGAAGTCAGCACGCCGGAGCGCACGAGGAACGTACCGAGCAGGCTCAACGAAAATGCGGCAATCGCCAGCAACACCGTCCAGCTCTTGAACACCCCACGTTTTTCCGTGACTGCCAGCGAGTGAATCAGCGCGGTGCCGACCAGCCATGGCATGAACGAGGCGTTTTCCACCGGGTCCCAGAACCACCAGCCGCCCCAGCCGAGTTCGTAGTAAGCCCACCACGAACCGAGGGTGATGCCGATGCCGAGGAAGGCCCAGGCGACAATCGTCCAAGGGCGCGACCAGCGTGCCCAGGCGGCGTCGAGACGACCACCGAGCAGTGCGGCAATGGCGAAGGCGAACGCCACCGAGAAGCCGACGTACCCCATGTAGAGCATCGGCGGATGCACAATCAGGCCGATGTCTTGCAGCAGCGGATTGAGGTCACGACCGTCGGCCGGAATCTGCGGCAGGATCCGCGAGAACGGGTTGGAGGTGAGGATCAGAAACAACAGGAAACCGGTGCTGATCATGCCCATCACCGCCAGTACGCGAGCGAGCATGACTTGCGGCAACTGCCGGGAAAACACCGACACGGCGAAGGTCCAGCCACCGAGGATCAACGCCCACAGCAGCAGCGAACCTTCGTGGGCGCCCCACACCGCGCTGAACTTGTAATACCACGGCAAGGCGCTGTTGGAGTTCATCGCGACATAACCGACCGAGAAATCGTCGGTCATGAACGCGTAGGTCAGGCAACCGAAGGCAAACAGCAGGAACGCAAACTGACCCCACGCCGCCGGCTGGGCCAGGCCCATCCACATGCGGTCACCGCGCCACGCACCGAACAGCGGCACCACGGCCTGCACCAGCGCAAAACACAGCGCCAGAATCATCGCCAGATGGCCGAGCTCGGGAATAAACAGTGCAGAAGTCATCGATCAACCCTCCTTCGCTTGGGTCGGTGCCGATTGACCACTGTCTTTCAGCGCTTTGGTCACTTCCGGCGGCATGTACTTCTCGTCGTGCTTGGCCAGCACTTCATCGGCCACCACCACGCCGTCGGCGTTGAGTTTGCCCAGAGCGACGATGCCCTGCCCTTCGCGGAACAGATCCGGGAGGATCCCGCGGTAGGTAATGGTCACGGCTTTGTTGAAGTCGGTGACAACGAATTTGACGTCCAGCGAGTCCGGCGAACGCTGCAGCGAGCCCTTCTCGACCATGCCGCCGGCGCGGATGCGCGTGTCGTGCGGCGCTTCACCGTTGGCGATCTGGGTCGGCGTGTAAAACAGGTTGATGTTTTCCTGCAGGGCGCTCAGGGCCAGGCCGACGGCAGCGCCGACCCCGACCAGGATCGCCAGAATGATGGTCAGACGTTTTTTGCGCAGCGGATTCACTTGCCGTTCTCCCGGCGCAGACGACGCGCCTCTTGTTGCAGATAGCGCTTGCGGGCCGCGATCGGTGCGACCACGTTGAGGATCAGCACCGCCAGACAGATACCGTAGGCCGACCAGACATACAGGCCATGGTGGCCCATGGCGAGGAAGTCGCCGAATGAAGCAAAACTCATCGCGCGGCCTCCAGGCTGTTCTGCACTTCTTCTTTGACCCAACTGGCGCGGGCTTCGCGCTTGAGCACTTCAAGGCGCATGCGCAACAACAGCACGGCGCCGAAGAAACAGTAGAAACCCAGCACCGTCAGCAACAGCGGCAGCCACATTTCCGCGGGCATCGCCGGTTTCTCAGTGAGGGTGAAGGTCGCGCCCTGGTGCAGGGTGTTCCACCACTCCACCGAGTATTTGATGATCGGGATGTTGATCACCCCGACGATCGCCAGTACCGCGCAGGCCTTGGCGGCGCTGTCACGGTTGCTGATGGCATTGCCCAGCGCAATCACCCCGAAATACAGGAACAGCAGAATCAGCATCGACGTCAGCCGCGCATCCCAGACCCACCACGAGCCCCAGGTCGGCTTGCCCCAGATCGCCCCGGTGACCAGCGCCACGGCGGTCATCCACGCGCCGATCGGCGCCGCGCATTGCAGGGCGACGTCGGCCAGTTTCATTTTCCACACCAGCCCGACCACGCCGCACACCGCCAGCATCACGTAGATCGACTGCGCCAGCATTGCCGCCGGCACGTGAATATAGATGATGCGGAAGCTGTTGCCCTGCTGATAATCCGGCGGCGCGAAGGCCAGGCCCCAGACGACGCCAACGCTGATCAGCAGCAACGCGGCAATGCTCAGCCACGGCAGAAACCGGCTGCTGATGCCGTAGAACCACTTGGGCGAGCCGAGCTTGTGAAACCAGGTCCAGTTCATACTGTTTCCATCACGGGTGCCGCTCATCGGTGTGAGCAGTCTCAGGGTCTTTGCTGGTTAAATTTTAACCAGACCTCATTATTCGCCGACGCTGATCTTCAGGCCAGCAGCTATTGCAAAAGGTGTCAGGGTGATCGCCAGGGCGGTCAGGCTACCCAGCCACAGCAGATACCCGGTCGCCGGCATGCCTTGCAAGGCGGCCTGCAAGGCGCCACTGCCAAGGATCAACACCGGGATGTACAACGGCAGAATCAGCAACGCCAGCAACAGGCCGCCGCGTTTCAAACCAACCGTCAGCGCCGCGCCCACCGCACCGAGCAAGCTCAGAACCGGTGTACCCAGCAGCAACGACAACAGCAACACCGGCAGGCAGGCGACCGGCAAACCGAGCATCAACGCCAGCAACGGCGAGAGCAGAACCAGTGCCAGTCCCGAGAACAACCAGTGTGCCAGCACCTTGGCCAGCACCAGTAGGGGCAGCGGGTGCGGCGAAAGGACCCACTGTTCCAGGGAGCCATCTTCGAAATCACTGCGAAACAATCCGTCCAGCGACAGCAGGACCGACAACAGCGCGGCCACCCAGACTAACCCCGGGGACAGGTTTTGCAAGACTTGAGTTTCCGGGCCGACGGCCAGCGGGAACATGGCGATGACGATGGCGAAGAAAATCAGCGGATTGGCCAGTTCCGCCGGGCGACGAAACAGCAAACGGGACTCACGGGCAACCAGCAGGCCGAACACACTCATACTGCCCAGTTCCCCAGATCGATATCGCGATAACCGGCCGGCATCCGGCTCAGTGTGTGGTGCGTGGTCAGAACCACCAGACCGCCGCGCTCGCAGTGCCCGGCCAAGTGTTCTTCAAGCTGCGCCACGCCCTGTTTGTCGAGCGCGGTGAACGGCTCGTCGAGAATCCACAGCGGCGGGCTGTCCAGATACAGCCGCGCCAGCGCCACGCGGCGTTGCTGACCGGCGGACAGGGTGTGGCAGGGAACATCTTCGAATCCGCGCAATCCTACGGCTGCCAGCGCCTGCCAGATCGCCTCGCGTCCGGCAGGCCGATGCAGGGCGCAGAGCCAGGACAGGTTCTCTTCCGGGGTCAGCAGGTCCTTGATCCCGGCAGCGTGGCCGATCCACAACAGGTTGCGCGCCAGTTCGCTCGGTTGTGCAGTCAAGGGCTGGCCGTTGAGCAGCACTTGACCGCTGGTCGGCTGCATCAACCCGGACAACAGACGCAGCAGG
Source organism: Pseudomonas sp. PS01299 (assembly GCF_029960145.1). Classification (NCBI taxonomy): domain Bacteria; kingdom Pseudomonadati; phylum Pseudomonadota; class Gammaproteobacteria; order Pseudomonadales; family Pseudomonadaceae; genus Pseudomonas; species Pseudomonas sp. PS01299. Next base: position 8,359 of record NZ_JASCPO010000051.1, read on the forward strand.
CTGGTCTTGCCGCTGCCGTTGGGGCCGCTGATCTGCACCATATCGCCACTGGCCAGTCGCAATTCGAGATTTTCGAAGAGCAGTCGCAGGTCTCGCTCACAGGCAAGGGCAACGGTTTGCAGGACAGGACTGGTCAAGGGATCACGGGCCTTATACGGTTCAAGTCGGCTCTGGCGCGGCCGTTAAAGAGATGCAGGATAAATGCAATGACGGTGCGAACCAGAGAGCTGGATCAAACAATTGCTATGTTTTCTGAACGAAGCGCAAGACGCGCGGCATTATACATGCCGTGCCTTACTCCCAAGAGCGCAATTTCCTCAGGTTGTGTCCGCGTATGACAGGCGAAATGAACATCCTCCCGCTGCCGCCCGCCACCCCGGCGAACACGCGCCCGCTGGTGATGAGCGGTGAGTTGCTCAAGCTGCTGACCCCGGTCGAAGGCCTGATCGGCGCCGGGCAAAGCGCCCAGGCCGAGGTGTTGTCACTCAAGCAGGCGGATCAGACCTTTCAACTGCTGCTCAAGGTGACCGTCGACGGCGGCCGGCAGACCACCGTGCAAGCCAGCAGCAACCTGCCGTTGCCGACCGGCACCAACCTGGCCGTCACTCAGCCGTCGGCGGGCAATCTGGCGATCACCGTGCAACAGGCGATTGCCAGCAGCGTCGCCGCCCTCACCCGCATCGACACCGCGCAGTTGCCGGTCGGCACGCTGCTGCAAGGCAAGGTGCTGACCTCGCAGACACTGCCGCAAGTGCCGGGACAGCCGACGGTGTACCGCTCGCTGGTGAGCCTGCTCAACACCGCGCAGAGCGGCGCCACACTGGACATCGACAGCCCGACGCCACTGCGCATCGGCACCCTGCTCTCGGCACTGGTCGAAGACTCGCAAACCCTCAAGTTCGTGCCGCTGAGCAGCCGCCAGGAGCAATTGGCGGTAAGCCAGCAACTGCTCGGCCAGCAGAGCCGCCAAGGTTCGCTGGACGGTTTGCTCAATGCTCTGCAAAACCTGCCGAGCGACGACGAGCAGACCTCGCAGGACCTGCGCGCTGCCGTCACGCGCCTGCTCGCCAACCTGCCCGATGTGCAGCAAATGAGCACCGCCAAAGGCGTGGCGCTGGCCCTGGCCAACAGCGGTGCCTTCCTCGAAGCCAAATTGCTGACCGGAGAGAATCCGGCGCTGGCCCCGGACATGAAAGCCGATCTGCTCAAGCTGATCGCGCAACTGTCCCCGGGTGCGCCGGGCAATGCCAGTTTCAACGCGATAATCGCTGCCAACACCCTGGCGCAAGCACTGCCGAGCTTCGTGCGCAACGCCCTCGGCACCCTCGGTCAGGTCAGCGCCAAACCGCTGCCCAGCAGTTTCCCGCTGCCCGACCGCCTGCTGCAAAGCCTCGACGGCGAAGGCGATCTTGAACATCTGCTGCGCCTCGCCGCGGCAGCCGTGTCGCGTCTGCAAAGCCATCAGCTGTCGAGCCTGGAACAGACCGGTGTCACCGATGACGGCCGTTTGCTCAGCACCTGGCAGCTGGAAATCCCCATGCGCAACCTGCAGGACATCGTGCCGTTGCAGGTCAAGTTTCAGCGCGAAGAAGCGCCGGAAAGAGAACCGCAACCCAACGAACGCCGTGACGAACGCGAACCCAAACAGCAGCTGTGGCGCGTCGACCTGGCGTTCGACATGGAGCCGTTGGGGCCGATGCAGATTCAGGCGCAGTTGATTGCCGGCAGCCTGTCGAGTCAGCTCTGGGCCGAACGCCCGTACACCGCCGACCTGATCGAAACCAATCTGTTCGCCCTGCGTCAGCGCCTGCTCGATCGCGGCCTGAATGTCGGCGATCTCGATTGCCACCTCGGCACCCCGCCGCAAGGCAACCAAACCCGCCTCGAACATCGCTGGGTCGACGAAACCGCATGAACGATTCCACTGCTCCACGCCAGGCCATCGCCCTCAAATACGACGGCAACCACGCCCCGACCCTCACCGCCAAGGGCGACGAGGAACTGGCGGAAGAAATCCTGCGCATCGCCCGCGACTGTGAAGTGCCGATCTATGAAAACGCCGAGCTGGTGCGGCTGTTGGCGCGAATGGAACTGGGCGACAGCATCCCCGAGGAGCTGTACCGCACGATCGCCGAGATCATCGCGTTCGCGTGGAATCTGAAGGGGAAATTCCCCGAGGGACAGGACCCGGATGCGCCGATGGTCGAGAAGGACGTTACCGAACGCGGGGCTGATTACTAGGCCGCGCCGAATACAGGCTCAAGTGCACGCGTCCTCGCTCGACATTCAATTCAAGCGCGCTCGCCACTGCAGGTTCGCCCATTCAAACCGTGGTGAACGTCCATAATCCTTGATCTCGAGGGGCATACCTTGCTCGGACAGATTCAGTGCCTTGAAGCCGATTTTCCCGATTCGCCAGTAATACTCATGCACGGGATCGTTGACGCGATAGGGAAGCAGGATCTGCCTGCCCGTCCCCAGCCCATAAGGCCGCACGTCGGCCCAATTAAGCACGCTCGTCTCGAAAGCCGGAGACGAAGGCTCTTCGAACTCTCCGCCGCCAAGATTTGCGACTTTCCAGAAATTGATATCACTACCGTCTGATCGAGCGTGCAGCACCCATACATCGGTCAGTTTGGTAATCGGCGAATCCAGCACTGCGGTCTTTGAACGCGCAGAATAAAAGCCCGGCAACTCCAAGGCTTTCTCAAAATCCAGAGAACGGCCGCTACTCCTGTAGGTGAGCAGCTTCAAGAACTGTGCACTTGAATCAACAGCGAGCACATCATCTTTGCCATCGTTGTCCAGCCTGGCGCTGTAGAAGTGGGCCGGCAATGGGTTTTTTCGGGCATCTCCCCAGTGAGCAGGAACGCCCAGACTCGCCCCTTTATTCTCCATCAGCCAGAAATCGGACACTGTGTTATTCAGGGTTTGCACGATCAACACATCTTGCTTGCCGACGCCTCTGAAGTCGCCAGCCAGATATTGCTGAGCTTGCCGGTAGGCATGCCCTTGCGGAACCGAACGCCAGATAACCGGATCAGCAAAATGCCCGCCTTCATTCTTCAATAGCCTGAAAATGGTTTCGTCAGCGTTTCCGGGCGATATCGCCATCAGATCAGCCTTGCCGTCACCTGTGAAATCCGCCAGCAGATAGCGCGTAGTGTCGTAGCAAAGGGCTGTAGCGCACCCGGAATCAAAAGAGTCTGGATCAAATGGACGTCTGTCCTCATACCATTTCTCGGATGCAATCGCGTCTGCGTCCAGCGACGTGACCCAAATATCGACACCTGGATCATCCTGCCGGCGCTGCACTTGTACCGTCCGGTTCGTCCCGTCACCGATGACATCCCCCGTCAGCGCCACTTCCATCGAATCATTGCTGTCGATGTTATCGATGCTGCGCACCCACAACGTAGAACCCGCAAACTCCCTGCAATCCGCTATCAAGCTCGGCTGTACTCCGTCCAGGCATTGCCCCTGCACTCCGGGAACATAGATTTTCCCGAAATCCCACGGAGTCCAGTGTTGAGAGGGCTCATTGCTTTCACATGCGCGTTCGATCAATTGGCCATTCTGACGCGCTATGCAATGGCCAGAGGCTGTTTTCAGCAGTGCAACTCCCCTGCTCGCGCCGACTGCAATGTCGGAGGGCACAAACGCCCAGCGCTGGTCAGCGTCTGGCTCACATCCATCCAGTGTCACCTGCTGCCCCAATCCATTGGCAACCAGGCACTGTTGCGTCTGGAAATTGACTAGCGGTCTGAAAGGGATATTGACCAGTGGCCCGGCGGCGTGAGCATGGCTGAGCGTGAAATTGAGTCGCGCCACCCAATTGCCATTCCAGGTGGCTTCACTGTACGCACTGCTGACTGACTCAGCCCCTTCAAAATGAAAGTAACTGGCGACAACATGCCGTTTCGCCTGCACCGCTGCCGGGTCCACGTTAGGAGCGACGGCCGCCGAGGGATAGGTCTCGTGATAAACCACCGGGATATCTGCACTGATCCCGCGCAAGGCCAGGCGCGTCAAACGTGCCGAATAAATATGGTCAGGATGCTCCGTGTACGGGACGGTGTCCGGATTGAGTGCATACACCCGGGTGGCTCCTTCATTGACGATCAGCTCAGTCAAGAGCTGCACAAAAGATGTTCGACTGTAGAGGTTTACCGGACCTGAAGCCGAGTCCAGATAGGGCCAACTCCGAACAGTTTTATCGAGGTCGAGCAAATCGGCCAGCGGCACATCTCCACCACGAACGTCCCCTCCCGGCACACGCAAAAATATGAGCTTCAATCCAGGTCGCTCATTGGCCTTGACGCTCATCACAATGGCTGAATCAGTGAATATCAGGTAAGGCGTCCACCCGATCGCAAAACCCAGCATTTTCTCATAGGCTTTTGTCGATGCGCTTTCGCGCTTCAGTACATAGTCGAAGCCGGCGCCAGAACTGCCACCGTTCATGAAGATACTGGTCACACAGCCGCCGGCAGCCAGAACTTGCGAAATCCGCGGATCAATAAACAGCAGATCGTCGTCCATATGCGCAACGACATTGACCAGGTGGACACCGTGACAATTTTGCCGGTCGGCAATATTGACTTCTGGAGCGAACCTGCTGACTTGAGCCTGACAAGCCGTCAGGAGCAGCACGACTGCCAGCCACAGGGCGGCAACACCGGGTGACCGGACTTTTTTCACGCGCTCGATTCTGGCTGGCAAATGCATACCCACTCCACGATTGGCTGGATCGGTGAATTGGCGATCAGACGCGTCTGCCTGAAAAGCCGACGGGACTATCGCGAGTCACGAGCAGTGTGAGGAGCGATGAGCGAAATTCTCTACTGTCAGAAATAACAGTTCAGACAGACGGCCATGGGCGAATCAGGCAACAAAATCGAGCGCAAAAAAAATCGCCGGCATGACCGGCGATTCTTATTCAAATGACATGCCTCTACGCATATCAGCTTCTGTGCAGCTTGCGCATCAACTCCGCCTCAGCCTGGGTCAAGCCGCAGGACTGGGTCAGCTCATCGACGCTCGCGCCCATCCCCACCAGTTTCGCCGCCTGAGCGAACGACAGGCTCGACGGGTCGCGCTGTTCCAGCGCGACAATCTTGTCCGGCAACGGACCGACGACCGAGCGCAGCTCGTGCAGGGCTTCGCCCATGCGCACGTTGCCGTTCTGATAGTCGTCGACACGCTTGGCCAGGTCCTTGATGCGCTGATCACGCAGCGCGTCGCCCTGAGCCTGTTGCGCAGCGATTACCCGCTGCGCCTTGATGTACGCCAGAAACATTGCCAGCGTGCCTGCCCAGAAAAGGAACAGGACAATGACCGCAACCTCGAGAATCAATCAGATGCTCTCCAGTTCCGACCATTCTTCTTCGCTCATCATCTTGTCCAGCTCGACCAGGATCAGCAACTCGTTGTTCTTGTTGCACACGCCCTGGATGAACTTGGCCGACTCTTCGTTGCCGACGTTTGGCGCGGTCTCGATTTCCGACTGACGCAGGTAAACCACTTCGGCCACGCTGTCGACCATGATCCCGACCACTTGCTTGTCGGCTTCGATGATGACGATACGGGTGTTGTCGCTGATCTCGCCGCTGTTCAGGCCGAAGCGCTGACGGGTGTCGATCACGGTGACCACGTTACCGCGCAGGTTGATGATGCCCAGCACATAGCTTGGTGCACCCGGTACCGGCGCGATTTCGGTGTAACGCAGGACTTCCTGAACGCGCATCACGTTGATGCCGTAGGTTTCGTTGTCCAGCTTGAAGGTCACCCATTGCAGGATCGGATCTTCAGAACCTTTTGCATTCGTCGCCTGACTACTCATACCCTGACCCCTCGAAAAAACCGCACTGGGCGGTGTGTGTTCTGTGTGGAGGCATTGAAAAATGCCTTCGCCTGACTGTTATGTCGGCTGCTATGTCGATTTATGTAGCGGCTTGTGGCCGCCCAAGTGCTTTGCCCCGCCGCTGGCGATCAACTCGGCCAGCGCGGCTACATCAAGTAATGCACACATGTGCTCGATCACCGTGCCGGCAAGCCATGGCCGCTGACCCCGGTGACTTCTCCATTTGATTTCATTCGGGTCCAGGCGCAACGAACGGCTGACCTGATGCACCGCCAGGCCCCATTCGTAACCTTGTACCGAAATCACGTACTGCAGGCCCTGACGGAAGTCATCGCGATAGCGATCCGGCATGACCCAACGCGCCGTGTCCAACACTTTCAGATTGCCGGCCTGGCTCGGCAGAATCCCGAGGAACCATTCCGGCTGCCCGAACAGCGGCGTCAACTCGTGGCCGGCCAGCGAATAGATCGAACCGAGGCACACCAGCGGTACCGCCAGCGTCAGCCCGGCAACATCGAACAACAGGCATTCGAAGGCTTCCGAGGCCCAGGCCGGACGGCCATCGGTTTCCACCGGGGGCGGCGTGTTGCTCGGTGGCAGGTGCACTTCCACCACTGGCGGCACCAGCGTCTGTTCGACGGGTGCCGGTGCCACCGGCGCCGGTTCGGCCACGACCGGTTCCGGCGCGGTTTTCAGCAATTGGGTTTGCAGCAAAGGTGCGAGTGTCGAAACCGGCGCGCGTGGTGGCTCGGCTTCTTCGATCAACGCCACTGGAGCCTTGGCTAGCGGTGCGGCGGCAGGCGCGACAACCGGGGCGACAGGTTTGGCGGCTTTCTGCGCATCACGCGCCTGCTCTTCCAGTACCGCAGCCTGAAACTCGTCCAGCGCCGCAGCACTTTCGACCACCTCTACCGGCGCCTCGACCTGCACTTCCACTGGCGGCAACTCGTCAGGGATCTCCTGCAGCAAGCTGTCCAGATAGGACTGCAACGCCAGTTGCGGACGCGACGTCAGTTTGATCGGCCGATTCATGCTCAAGCCACCTGCGGAACAAGTTGTTGCGCCAGCAGATGCTTGAGCAGCGCGCGGTACGCCAGCACGCCACGACTCTTGCCGTCGAACTGCGAAGGCGTGACCCCGGCCCGGCTGGCGTCGCGCAGACGGGTATCGACCGGGATGTAACCCTGCCAGATCTCTTCCGGGAATTTGTCACGCAGCACGCGCAAGGTGCCCAGCGATGCTTGGGTGCGGCGGTCGAACAGGGTCGGCACGATGCTGAACGGCAGCGCCTGTTTGCGCGAGCGGTTGATCATCGCCAGGGTGTTGACCATGCGCTCCAGACCTTTGACGGCCAGGTGCTCGGTCTGCACCGGGATCACCAGTTGCTGGCTCGCGGCCAGAGCGTTGACCATCAGCACGCCGAGCAACGGCGGGCTGTCGATGATCGCGTAATCGAAGTCCTGCCACAGCTGCGCCAGACTCTTGGCGATCACCAGGCCCAGGCCACTCTGCCCCGGCGACTGGCGCTCGAGGGTGGCGAGTGCGGTACTCGACGGCAACAGGGAAATGCGTTCGTCGCTGGTCAACAGCAGCAACTGCCCGGGCAAGCCTTGCGGCACGCTGCCCTTGTGCAAAAACAGGTCGTAGTTGCTGTGTTCCAGGCTGTCGGGGTCGTAGCCGAAATAGCTGGTCATCGAGCCGTGCGGGTCGAGATCGACCACAACCACGCGCTTGCCCGCCTCCGCCAGCAATCCGGCTAAAGCGATGGAAGATGTGGTTTTACCGACACCACCCTTTTGATTGGCGACTGCCCAGACTCTCATTCGGTTCGTTCCTCCCGGCCGAGATGCTCGACCGAGACATAGCTCAGCGTATTAATGCGGGCGACGGAGAATTGACGGCACTCTCGCGTCCCGGCGTCTTGACCGGGGTCGGTGCAGTTTGTGTGCCAGCGCGCTTCAATGCCGCGTCCGGTTGCGCATTGGCGGTACCGGTACCGGTCAGACTGCGGCGCACATCGAGGTTGCGCGACACCACCAGCACCACACGACGATTCTTCGCCCGACCTTCGGCGGTGGCGTTGTTGGCCACCGGCTGAAACTCACCGTAACCCACCGAGGCCAGACGCCCGGGGTTGACGCCCTGCATCGCCAGCATGCGCACGATACTCGCCGAACGCGCCGAGGACAGTTCCCAGTTGGTCGGGTACTGCGCGGTGCGGATCGGCTGATCGTCGGTGAAGCCTTCGACGTGAATCGGGTTGTCGAACGGTTTGAGGATCGCCGCGACCTTGTCGATGATGTTGAACGCGATATCACTCGGCATTGCGTCGCCACTGCCGAACAACAGGCTGGAATTGAGTTCGATCTCGACCCACAACTCGTTGCCGCGCACGGTCATCTGGTTGGAAGCGATCAAGTCGCCGAACGCGGCACTGATGTCATCGGCAATGCTTTTCAGCGGATCGCTGGCCCCGGCGATACCGGCATCGACCTGCTCGCTGTCCTTGACCAGCGGCTTGGCCGGGGTCACGGTTTTCGGCCGTTCCTCACCGATCGGGATCGGCTTGAGCGAGCGATCGGAGTCAGTGAAAACCCCGATCAGCGCTTCGGAAATGACCTTGTACTTGCCTTCGTTGATCGACGAGATCGAGTACATCACCACGAAGAACGCGAACAACAACGTGATGAAATCCGCGTAGGACACGAGCCAGCGCTCGTGATTAACGTGTTCTTCCTGATGCCTGCGGCGAGCCATAGTCCATTACCCCCATCAATCCATGAAGCCCTGAAGCTTCAGCTCGATAGAGCGAGGGTTTTCACCTTCGGCGATCGACAAAATACCTTCCAACAACATTTCGCGATAACGCGACTGCCGCAACGCGATTGACTTGAGTTTGGCCGCCACCGGCAGCAACACCAGGTTGGCACTGGCCACGCCGTAGATGGTCGCGACGAATGCCACGGCAATACCGCTGCCCAATTGGGTCGGATCAGCGAGGTTGCCCATCACATGAATCAGGCCCATCACCGCACCGATGATGCCGATGGTCGGCGCATAGCCGCCCATGCTTTCGAAAACTTTGGCAGCCTCGATGTCGCGGGCTTCCTGGGTGTAGAAATCCACTTCGAGAATGCTGCGGATCGCTTCCGGCTCGGCGCCATCGACCAGCAGTTGCAGGCCCTTGCGCGAGTAGTTGTCCGGCTCGGCATCAGCGACGCCTTCCAGCCCGAGCAGGCCTTCCTTGCGTGCGGTAAGGCTCCAGTTGACCACCCGATCGATGCCGCCGGCCAGGTCCACCCGTGGTGGAAACAGGATCCAGGCGAGAATCTGCATGGCGCGCTTGAAGGCGCTCATCGGCGATTGCAACAGCGCGGCACCGATGGTGCCACCGAGCACGATCAGCGCCGCCGGGCCGTTGGCCAGCGCGCCGAGGTGGCCGCCTTCAAGGTAGTTGCCGCCGATGATGGCGACGAACGCCATGATGATCCCGATAAGGCTTAGAACATCCATCAGATACACGCCTCGACGATGTGCTTGCCGATGTCGTCCAGGCCGTAAACCGCGTCAGCCAGATCGGCTTTGACGATGGCCATCGGCATGCCGTAGATCACGCAACTGGCTTCGTCTTGCGCCCATACCGAGCTGCCGCCCTGCTTGAGCAGACGCGCGCCTTCGCGGCCGTCGGCGCCCATGCCGGTGAGGACCACCGCCAGAACTTTGTCACCGTAGGACTTGGCCGCAGAACCGAAGGTGATGTCCACGCACGGCTTGTAATTCAGACGCTCGTCGCCCGGGAGGATTTTCACCGCACCACGGCCGTCGATCATCATCTGCTTGCCACCCGGCGCCAGCAGCGCCAGGCCCGGACGCAGGATGTCGCCATCTTCGGCTTCCTTGACGCTGATGCGGCACAGCTTGTCCAGACGCTCGGCAAACGCCTTGGTGAACGCCGCGGGCATGTGCTGGATCAGCACGATCGGCGCCGGGAAGTTCGCCGGCAACTGGGTCAGCACCCGTTGCAGGGCAACCGGGCCGCCGGTCGAAGTCCCGATGGCAACCAGTTTGTAGGCTTTGCGTTTCGGTGCCGGCGACGACGCGCTGGCGGCTGGCGCACGCGCAGGTGCTGGAGCCGGACGCGTCGGAGCAGCAGCGCTGTGGCTGCTGAAACTCGAGGCCGTCGGGGCTGGCGCAGGCGTCGGTGCAGCGGCCGGAGCCGGCGCACTGTAGGCACTGAAACGACGATTGCTGCGCGAGATGCTGTGGACCTTCTCGCACAGCAGTTGCTTGACCTTCTCGGGGTTGCGCGAGATGTCTTCGAAATTCTTCGGCAGGAAATCCACCGCACCGGCGTCCAGCGCATCCAGGGTAACCCGGGCGCCTTCGTGCGTCAGCGAGGAGAACATCAACACCGGAGTCGGGCAGCGCTGCATGATGTGCCGCACCGCCGTGATGCCATCCATCATCGGCATCTCGTAGTCCATGGTGATCACGTCCGGCTTGAGGGCCAGGGCCTGATCGATCGCCTCTTTACCGTTGGTGGCCGTACCGACCACCTGGATGCTCGGATCCGCTGAAAGAATTTCCGAGACGCGGCGGCGGAAAAAACCCGAATCGTCCACCACCAGGACTTTGACTGCCATAAACACTCCATTAGGTGCAGCGGGACGTCGTCGCCCCGCTGCCCCGGATTCAAATACGCTTCGTCGCGTAACGCTTGAGCATGCTTGGAACATCAAGGATCAGCGCGATGCGGCCGTCACCGGTGATGGTGGCGCCGGACATGCCCGGAGTGCCCTGCAGCATTTTGCCCAATGGCTTGATGACCACTTCTTCCTGGCCGACCAGTTGATCGACGACGAAGCCGATCCGCTGGGTGCCCACCGAAAGGATCACCACATGGCCTTCGCGCTGCTCTTCGTGAGCGGCGGAGCTGACCAGCCAGCGCTTGAGGTAGAACAATGGCAGCGCCTTGTCCCGCACGATCACCACTTCCTGGCCATCCACCACGTTGGTGGTCGACAGGTCGAGGTGGAAGATTTCGTTGACGTTGACCAACGGGAACGCAAACGCCTGATTGCCGAGCATCACCATCAGGGTCGGCATGATCGCAAGCGTCAGCGGCACCTTGATGACGATCTTCGAGCCCTGGCCCTTGGTCGAGTAGATGTTGATCGAACCGTTGAGCTGGGAAATCTTGGTTTTCACCACGTCCATGCCGACACCGCGGCCGGACACGTCGGAGATCTCGGTCTTGGTCGAGAAACCCGGGGCGAAAATCAGGTTGTAGCACTCGGTATCGCTCAGGCGATCGGCCGCGTCCTTGTCCATCACACCGCGTTTTACCGCGATCGAACGCAGCACGTTCGGGTCCATGCCCTTGCCGTCGTCGGAGATCGACAACAGGATGTGATCGCCTTCCTGCTCGGCGGCCAGTACCACGCGACCGCCACGGGCCTTGCCGGAAGCTTCGCGTTCTTCCGGCGATTCGATGCCGTGGTCGACCGCGTTACGCACCAAGTGGACCAACGGGTCGGCCAGGGCCTCGACAAGGTTTTTGTCGAGGTCGGTTTCTTCACCCACCAGTTCCAGATTGATCTCTTTCTTCAACTGACGCGCGAGGTCGCGAACCAGACGCGGGAAGCGCCCGAAGACCTTCTTGATCGGCTGCATCCGGGTCTTCATCACCGCGGTCTGCAAGTCAGCCGTGACCACGTCGAGGTTCGACACGGCCTTGGACATGGCTTCGTCGCCGCTGTTGAGACCCAGGCGCACCAGACGGTTACGCACCAGCACCAGCTCGCCGACCATGTTCATGATTTCGTCGAGACGCGCGGTATCGACCCGCACGGTGGTCTCGGCTTCGCTCGCCGGTTTTTCCGGCGGCGGAGCAGCGGCAGCACGGGCCGGCGCCGGTGCAGCAGCGGCGGCCGGTTTTGGCGCTTCGGCTTTCGGCTCAGGCTTGGGCGCAGCCTTCGGCGCAGCAGCCGGAGCGGCAGCAGCCTTGGCGGCAGGCGCGGCCACAGTCGACGCGGTGCCCGCAGCAGCGGCGCCAACGTCGGTGAACTTGCCTTTGCCGTGCAACTCGTCGAGCAGCGATTCGAATTCGTGATCGCTGATCAGATCGCTGCCGGCAGCGGCGGCCGCCGGTGCGGCAGGCGCAACCGGTGCCGAGGCGATCGCCGACTCCAGCGCTTCAACGGCAAAGTTGCCCTTGCCGTGCAACTGATCGAGCAGTGCTTCGAATTCGTCGTCGGTGATGTCCGAGCTGTCGCCCGCCGCCGGTGCCGCCGGAGCGGCCGATGCCGGTGCCACGGCGTCCGCCGCGAACTGGCCTTTGCCGTGCAACTGATCGAGCAACGACTCGAATTCGGCGTCGGTAATTTCATCGCTGGCGGCCGCATCGGCAGCCGGCGCAGGTGCAGCAGCAGCCGGGGCTTCGGCTTCGGCCTTGACGGCGTTCAGCGAATCCAGCAGCTGTTCAAATTCGTTATCGGTGATGTCGCCCGAATCGCTCGAATCGCCTTCGACGACCAGTTCTTCGATCATCTCGGCCACTGGCGAAGCCGGGGCTTCGTCGGCCGTTTGCGGCTCGGCCAGACGCGCCAGGGCGGCCAGCAGTTCCGGGGTGGCCGCCGTGATCGGTGCACGTTCACGGACTTCGCTGAACATGCTGTTCACCGCGTCCAGTGCTTCAAGCACCACGTCCATCAGTTCTGCATCAACGCGCCGCTCACCCTTGCGCAGGATGTCGAACACGTTTTCGGCGATGTGACAGCACTCCACCAGCTCGTTGAGCTGAAGGAAGCCGGCGCCCCCTTTTACAGTGTGGAAACCGCGAAAAATTGCGTTGAGCAGATCTGCGTCATCCGGGCGGCTTTCCAGCTCGACCAGTTGCTCGGACAGTTGCTCAAGAATCTCGCCGGCCTCAACCAGGAAATCCTGAAGGATCTCTTCATCGGCGCCGAAGCTCATTAATGGGGTGCTCCTACAGGTCTAAAAACCCAAAAAACCTAAAATTCCAAAACTCTAGAATCCGAGGCTGGATAACAAATCGTCCACATCGTCCTGACCGGACACAACGTCTTCTCGTTTATCGGCATGAATCTGCGGACCTTCACCCTGCGAGAGATGTTTTTGTGGATCTTTTTCTGCAAGCATCGCGGCACGGTCGTGTTCGATGCCCGCAAAGCGGTCAACCTGACTGGCCATGAGGACGAGTTTGAGCAAATTGCTTTCGACTTCGGTGACCAGTTGGGTCACACGCTTGATCACTTGACCGGTGAGGTCCTGGTAATCCTGAGCCAGCAGGATGTCGTTGAGGTTGCTCGACACCGCACGGTTGTCCGTGCTGCTGCGTGACAGAAAACCGTCGACCCGGCGCGCCAGCTCGCGGAACTCTTCAGCTCCGACTTCACGACGCATGAAGCGGCCCCAATCGGTGCTCAGCGCCTGGGCTTCTTCAGCCAGGCCATTGACCACCGGGGTGGCGCTTTCCACCAGATCCATGGTGCGGTTGGCCGCGGCTTCGGTCAGCTTGACCACATAGCCCAGGCGTTCGGTGGCGTCGGTGATTTGCGACACTTCCTCGGCCTGCGGCATGTGCGGATCGATCTGGAAATTGACGATCGCACTGTGCAGTTCGCGTGTGAGCTTGCCCACTTCCTGATACAGGCCGCGGTCACGGGTCTGATTGAGCTCATGGATCAGTTGCACAGCGTCGCCGAACCTGCCTTTTTCAAGGCTCTCGACCAGTTCGACCGCGTGTTTTTTCAGGGTCGACTCGAAATCGCCCTGTGAAGATTCGTTATGCTCCATAGCTCCCCCGCGCGTCATCAGCCGATGCGTTCGAAAATCTTCTCGATTTTGTCTTTCAACGCCTGAGCCGTGAAAGGTTTGACCACGTAGCCGTTCACACCGGCCTGAGCGGCCTCGATGATTTGCTCGCGCTTGGCTTCAGCGGTCACCATCAGCACCGGCAGGTGCTTGAGTTTTTCATCGGCACGCACGTGGCGCAGCAAGTCGATACCGGTCATGCCCGGCATGTTCCAGTCCGTTACCAGAAAGTCGATGCTGCCGCTGTTGAGTACCGGAATGGCGGTAGTGCCATCGTCGGCCTCGACGGTGTTGGTGAACCCGAGATCGCGCAGCAGGTTCTTGATGATCCGCCGCATCGTTGAGAAGTCATCAACGATGAGGATTTTCATGTCTTTGTTCAATTCGACCTCCAAGCAGTCTTAAACGCGCCCAGCACCTGGACGCGCCACTTCAATCAATCGGCGCAGCACTCGAAGACTGTCTGGAGCACAACAGAGCAAGACCGGTGCCGTTCTCACCGCACCAGCCTCGTTCGCAGTGTCCCCACACTGCCTTCAGCGCGCTCGCCACTCCCCCAAACGCCCCCGCAAACGGGCCGCGCACTGGCTGTGTAACTGGCTGACCCGCGATTCACTGACGCCAAGGACTTCACCGATCTCCTTGAGGTTCAGCTCTTCGTCGTAGTACAGCGCCAACACCAGTCGCTCACGCTCCGGCAAATTGGCAATCGCGTCCGCCAGCGCCGCCTGAAAGCGTTCATCTTCCAGATCGCGTGACGGCTCAAGATGAGCACTGGCGCCATCCTCGTGCAGCCCTTCGTGTTCGCCGTCCTGCAACAGATCGTCGAAACTGAACAGCCGGCTGCCCAGGGTGTCATTCAAAATCCCGTAGTAATCGTCGAGACTCAATTGGAGTTCGGCCGCAACCTCGTGATCTTTAGCGTCACGGCCGGTTTTAGCTTCAATTGAGCGAATGGCATCGCTGACCATACGGGTATTGCGGTGAACCGAGCGCGGTGCCCAATCCCCTTTGCGCACTTCATCGAGCATCGCGCCGCGGATCCGGATGCCCGCGTACGTTTCGAAACTGGCGCCTTTGCTGGCGTCATATTTGGTTGAGACTTCGAGCAGGCCGATCATCCCGGCCTGAATCAGGTCTTCAACCTGCACACTCGCCGGCAAGCGCGCCAGCAAGTGATAGGCAATGCGCTTGACCAGTGGCGCGTAACGCTCGATCAACTCGTACTGCGCGTCACGTGCCGACTTCTTGTAGTAGTTCATACCGCTCGCGGTCATAACACAGGCCCTGCTGTTTGCTGCACGAGGCGCTCGACGAAAAACTCAAGGTGACCGCGCGGGTTGGCAGGCAGCGGCCAGGTATCGACCTTCTGCGCGATCGCCTTGAACGCCAGCGCGCACTTGGAACGCGGAAAGGCTTCATAGACCGCTCGCTGCTTCTGCACTGCCTTGCGCACGCTTTCGTCGTACGGCACGGCGCCGACGTATTGTAAGGCGACGTCGAGGAAGCGATCCGTGACCTTGGTCAACTTGGCGAACAGGTTGCGCCCTTCCTGCGGGCTCTGCGCCATGTTGGCCAGCACGCGGAAGCGGTTCATGCCGTAGTCGCGGTTGAGCAGTTTGATCAGCGCGTAGGCGTCGGTGATCGAGGTCGGCTCGTCGCAGACCACCAGCAACACTTCCTGCGCGGCGCGGACAAAACTGACTACCGAGTCACCAATACCTGCAGCGGTGTCGATCACCAGCACATCGAGGTTGTCGCCGATGTCGCTGAAGGCCTGAATCAGACCGGCATGTTGCGCCGGGCTCAGGTGCACCATGCTTTGGGTGCCGGAAGCGGCCGGCACGATGCGGATCCCGCCGGGGCCCTGCAACAGCACGTCGCGCAGCTCACAGCGGCCTTCGATCACATCGGCCAGAGTACGTTTGGGGGTCAGTCCCAGCAGAACGTCGACGTTCGCCAGCCCCAGATCGGCGTCCAGCAGCATGACCCGACGGCCAAGCTCTGCCAGCGCCAGAGACAAGTTCACTGACACGTTAGTCTTGCCGACGCCACCTTTGCCGCCGGTCACCGCGATCACCTGTACGGGATGCATGCTGCCCATGTTATTTCTTTACCTTGTCTTGCATAGACGGAGGCCACATTACTGGCTGCGCGTTCTCAACCGGAACAATGCATGGCAGACCATCGATGTAGGTACAAAAACGGTTCATTACCTCAGCCAACCTGCTTGGTCGGGCTGTGGTAGATATCAGCGAACATGTCAGCCATGGCTTCTTCGCTGGGTTCTTCCTGCATTTGCACGCTGACGGCGCGGCTGACCAGTTGATGACGGCGCGGCAGATGCAGATCATCCGGAATCCGTGGGCCATCGGTCAGGTACGCGACCGGCAGTTCATGACTGATCGCCAGGCTCAACACTTCGCCAAGGCTGGCCGTCTCATCCAGTTTAGTCAGGATGCAGCCGGCTAGCCCGCAACGCTTGTAACTGTGGTACGCGGCGGTTAGAACCTGTTTCTGGCTGGTGGTTGCCAGCACCAGATATTTTTTTGAACGGATGCCACGCCCGGCCAGACTTTCCAGCTGCATGCGCAAGGCCGGATCGCTGGCCTGCAAGCCGGCGGTATCGATCAGCACCACGCGCTTGCGCAGCAGCGGGTCGAGCGCCTGCACCAGCGACTGGCCCGGATCGACGTGGGTCACCGGCACATTGAGAATGCGGCCCAGGGTCTTCAGCTGTTCCTGGGCACCGATACGGAAACTGTCCATGCTGACCAGCGCGACATTCTGCGCGCCGTACTTGAGCACGTAGCGCGCCGCGAGTTTGGCCAGGGTGGTGGTTTTGCCCATGCCGGCCGGGCCGACCATGGCAATCACCCCGCCCTCTTCCAGCGGCTCGACTTCCGGTACGGCAATCATTCGCGCCAGGTGCGCGAGCAGCATGCGCCAGGCCTGACGCGGCTCTTCGATGTCAGTGATCATTGCCAGCAGATCGCGCGACAACGGCCCGGACAGACCGATGCGTTGCAGACGACGATACAGATTGGCTTGCGCCGGACGGCTGCCTTGCAGCTGATTCCAGGCCAGCGTGCCGAGCTGCACTTCCATCAGCTCCCGCAAACTGTTCAATTCGAAACGCATCGAATCCAGCGCACGCGGATCGATGCCGGCGGACGACTGGGCAGGCGCGGGCGCCGGACGCGCCGGGGCGGCGTAAGTCGGTTCGCTCAACGGTTCGGCAGCGGTCAGCGGCAGGCCGGCCGTCAACGGCAGCCCGGCGAACAACTGGCGATTGGTGTTGCCGTCGGCTTCGCCACGCAGGCTCAGTTCAGCCTGGGCGGTCACGATGCGCGACTGGGTCTTGCGCAGCTCGTCCTCGAGTTCCATGTTCGGAACCCGTGGCGCCAGCGCCGACAATTTGTAATCCAGCGCCGCCGTCAGCTCGACGCCGCCGGCAATGCGGCGGTTGCCAATGATGGCGGCATCAGCGCCCAGCTCATCACGAACCAGCTTCATGGCCTGACGCATATCGGCGGCGAAAAAACGCTTAACTTGCATAAACCACTACCTCAGCCGTTGGGCCCTACTGTCGCAACGATGGTCACTTGCTTGTTGTCCGGAATTTCCTGGTAGGCCAGCACGTGCAGCCCTGGGACTGCGAGGCGGCCGAAACGCGAGAGCATCGCGCGGATCGGGCCTGCTACCAACAGGATCACCGGTTGACCTTGCATTTCCTGGCGCTGCGCCGCTTCGATGAGCGAACGCTGCAGCTTCTCGGCCATGCTTGGTTCCAGCAGAACGCCCTCTTCAGAGCCTTGTCCTGCCTTCTGCAGACTATTGAGCAATATTTGTTCCAACCTTGGTTCCAAGGTGATCACAGGCAGCTCGGAGTCAGTGCCTACAATGCTTTGGACGATGGCGCGGGATACGCCGACGCGTACTGCGGCGACCAAGGCGGCGGTATCTTGACTCTTGGCGGCGTTGTTGGCGATAGCCTCGGCAATGCTGCGGATATCGCGTACCGGCACGTGTTCGGCCAACAACGCCTGCAGCACTTTGAGCAACTGCGACAGCGAAACCACGCCCGGCACCAGCTCTTCAGCCAGTTTCGGCGAGCTTTTGGCCAGCAATTGCATGAGTTGCTGCACTTCCTCGTGGCCGATCAGCTCGCTGGAGTGCTTGTACAGAATCTGGTTCAAGTGGGTCGCGACCACGGTACTGGCGTCGACCACGGTGTAACCGAGCGATTGCGCCTGGGCGCGCTGGCTGACTTCGATCCACACCGCCTCCAGGCCGAAAGCCGGATCTTTGGCGGTAATGCCGTTGAGCGTGCCGTAAACCTGCCCCGGGTTGATCGCCAGTTCGCGGTCCGGATAGATCTCGGCTTCGGCCAGAATCACCCCCATCAGGGTCAGGCGATAGGCGCTCGGCGCCAGATCGAGGTTGTCGCGGATGTGCACGGTCGGCATCAGGAAGCCCAGGTCCTGCGAGAGCTTCTTGCGCACGCCCTTGATCCGCGCCAGCAACTGCCCGCCCTGATTGCGATCCACCAGCGGGATCAGGCGGTAACCGACCTCAAGGCCGATCATGTCGATCGGCGTCACGTCGTCCCAGCCCAGCTCCTTGGTTTCCATGGCGCGGGCCGGCGACGGCAGCAGTTCCTGCTGACGCTGAACCTCTTGCAGCGCCTGCACCTTGGCGACGTTCTGTTTTTTCCAGAACAGGTACGCACCACCGGCAGCCAGCGCGGCCATGCTCAGGAACGAGAAGTGCGGCATGCCCGGGACGAGACCCATGACCGCCATCAGACCGGCAGCCACCGCCAGCGCTTTTGGCGAGGCGAACATCTGCCGATTGATCTGCTTGCCCATGTCTTCCGAACCGGAAGCACGGGTCACCATGATCGCCGCCGCTGTCGATAACAACAGTGATGGCAATTGCGCCACCAAACCGTCACCGATGGTCAGCAAGGCGTACACCTTGCCCGCGTCGGCGAAGGTCATGTTGTGCTGGAAGATACCGACAGCCATACCGCCGATCAGGTTGATAAACAGAATCAGCAGGCCGGCGATGGCGTCACCACGGACGAACTTGCTGGCACCGTCCATCGAACCGTAGAACTCAGCCTCTTGGGCGACTTCCTGACGGCGGGCCTTGGCCTGGTTCTGGTCGATCAGACCGGCGTTGAGGTCGGCGTCGATCGCCATTTGTTTGCCAGGCATTGCATCGAGGGTGAAGCGTGCGCTCACCTCGGAAATCCGCCCGGCACCCTTGGTCACCACGACGAAGTTGATGATCATCAGAATCGCGAACACCACGATACCGACCACGTAGTTACCGCCGATCACCACTTCGCCGAAGGCCTGAATCACCTTACCGGCGGCGGCGTGGCCGTCCTGACCGTGGAGCATCACCACCCGCGTCGAGGCCACGTTCAACGCCAGTCGCAGCAGCGTCGCCACCAGCAGAATGGTCGGGAACACCGCGAAATCCAGTGGCCGCAGCGCATACACACAGACCAGCAGGACGACAATCGACAGGGCAATGTTGAAGGTGAAGAACACATCGAGCAGGAACGGCGGAATCGGCAACATCATCATTGCCAGCATGACCAGCAGCAACAACGGCACGCCCAGATTGCCTCGACTGAGGTCGGCAACATTCGAGCGAGCAGTGTTGAATAACTGAGAGCGATCCACCGGTTTTCCCCGTTCCTTTAAAGCAAACTTTTGACGCCCAAAGCAGGCGCACGGCGGCTACTGCAAGAAGCCTTCCAACTTTTGCCGGGGATTGAAATTGAGGTTTGCTTCAGGGGAAGTGTCTTGAGAGAAGCTGGGCGCCATGGAGCCGACCGCAAAACAGACGCAGGACGGCTATCACCATTAGCAGTGAACAAAAATCAGAAAAACCCGCGCACTCACGGATACCCGGCAGTCAAAATTTGCTCTGGATTTATCGCACCAAGACGCAAATCGCGGCCCACCAGGTAGCGCGTACCCTTACGGATCGGCTTCCCTCCCACGTCGACAAGCGCCTCCTCAGAATCGCCCAAAGTCACGATTTCCTCAGGCTGATGAAAAGGATCTTCGGGGTATGCCTTCAACACACTCAGTGCCCAGACAAAGTAAATGTCCGGCACATCCTGTGGCTCGATCTTCCGTTCGATCTTCCGCTCGACCTCCGGCTCGACCTCCCATCGAAAGTCCTGCCCACCCGTGACCTGTAACTGATCACCGACCATGTGAAATTGTGGTTTGTGATAACGCGCCAGTAGGCCGGTGCCATTGCTACTCCATGTATCGGAGTAGTTGTTGGGCGAAGAGAAAACTCTGACCAACTCTTCAACAGTACCAATGTTGCCAGCGGCACTATTGAATCGGTTGTAGAGACTATGGTGGGCTACCCCGTCCAACCTTGGCTTGATCGCATTGATATACGAATCGAGATAGCCCGGCACATACGCATTGCTCATGTGCACGAAATGCGTGAAGTCCAACATCGCCTTAAAAGTGAACGTGCAAGCGATATGATCAGACTCTTTCGCCACCGACCCGGAAACGAATTCGAACCTCATTCCTTCAAGCTTTCTGTAGTTCTCTTGCATGACCTTCTCCTTGGCGAATGTTAAAGACAGGTCAGAAGGCGACTTGCCCGTGAAACCTGCCAAGGAACATGGAATAGCTGAATGCCCTTTGTGTCCACTGTCAGAACTAACAGGTAGAGGTCTTTTTCAGATAAACGGAAGGCCGCGGTCTTTTGATTTATCAGGAATCGCGCCGCAATGAACACAGATTGGGGGTATCACACAGATCCCCTGTGGGAGCGGGTTTGCTCGCGAAGAGGCCATCCGCGACACCACAGAATCATGCGCAGCACCTTTAAACGCTAGCGTTTAAAAGACACCTCCAGACACGCCTTGCGGGCTACATATTCTTGCGCCATTGCCTACAGCTACGCCAGAATCCGCCGGCTTGTGCGCTTTGGGGTCGGGTTCTATTGTGGTTCGGTCGCTGACGAATCAGCGATCGGGTTTAGCGATCCGATACCTTACAGACGCTCAATCCCCAGTCTCAATTGCAGGTTTGTCTATCTGCACTTGGTGTCATGGTGGCTGTGCGTGGGAGACCTTCGGGTCTACCCGGGGTTTCTGTGACCCGGATCGCTAACCTGCGTACAGCCGCCACCTTTACTTGTTTAGCGATGAGCCGTGGCGGCCAAATCAACCACGGAGCTTCACCATGATCAAACCAACACCCAACCCACCCGAAACCGACGCCACCTCCCCCTACGAATCCCTCGATTCAAAAAAGCTCCACGAAGCCGCCGACCGCGCCCTCGACCACTACCTATGCTCGCCCGGCGCCACGCCCATTCAACGCAAAACCCGCTCGATGTACGCCGTGACCGCAGACTTCAAAAACGAAGAACTGCTGGCCGATGCCTGCGAAACACTCGCTTCAGCCCGAACCATCGCCAATGACTTCGCCCACCTCATACCGGCGTCGCAGCGCAGGACGCTGCTGGGCATCGCGCAACTGATCATGCTCGGCGAGTTGGCGGTGAATCGGGTGATGGATAATCTGGAGTTGCCGCAGTAGCAGGGATCTGTGACAAGCCCTGAGTGAGGCGTTGCGGCTGCTGACGTCTTCGCGGGCAAGCCCGCTCCCACAGGTTCGGCGTGTAGCACAGGTTTGTGATCGACCCCAATCCCTGTGGGAGCGGGCTTGCTCGCGAAAGCGGCCTCACAGCCGACACATGTCTTCAGGCTTAAAAAACCGCCACCTCATTTAACCGGGCGGCGGTTTGTCGCCTCTTTCCTTCAGCCCACATGACCACTTGTCGGAAACCCGCCGGCACCTGTCAGATCTGACAGGTGCCTAATTCCTCCAACGCGCGCTCAATAACTCCGTCACCCACCCCCCCGACCGGAGTTCGCCAAATGTCCAGCCAGCAACCCCCGCGAGCCCTCAGACCTCCGTACTTTCCGGCACTGGTCAACCTCAGCCCTGCCGAACACTATGACGGCGGCATACCCATCAGAGCCGTGGAAGGCGATCTGCAAGGCATCATCCCCGCCTGGCTGACCATGTCCATTGGCGATCTGGCCGAGGTGTTCTGGGACAATGACAGCGCCGCGGTCTGGAGCAAGACCCTCGAGAACGATGCAGAGCTCAACCAGGACGTGGTTTTCACCATTGCCAAGGGCCAGGTACTTGAGGGGGATGCCACGCCAGTGTTCTACCGGATCACGCGCAAGACCCAGACCCCGGAGGACTCGTTACCGGTCATGACCCTGCTGGTCAAACTCACGCGTCCCGGGGGGTACGATGACATTCCCGGCGATGACGGCCACTCCGATCTCAAGTTCTCCCTCTCCCACCACGAGGTCGATGAAACCTTGCCGCCCAGCGGGGTGACGATGCACATCGTGCCTTACCGCAACCTCACCCGATACGACCGCATTCTCGCCCGCTGGGGCAGCCAGCAAGTGGTGCATGTCGTTACGCCGGAACAGGCCCAGGACCCGATCAGAAACCCGATCGAGGTTGTCTTCAGCCGCGCCGTTATCGACGCCGCCGGGGACGGTGATCGTGTCGCGGTGGCTTATCAGGTCATTGACCGCTGCGGTAATTACCCGGACGAACGTGCGCCGTGGTCAGCGACGCGTGAATTGCTGGTGGACCTGGGGGGCAATCGGCTGGACGAACCGCAGGTGCTGGTCAACGGCATTCCAACCGACAGCATCGACCTCGACCAGCTCGGGGATGAGGATGTGACCGCCCGCGTTTACATCACCATGGACGATTTTGCGGTGGGCGACAAGGTACTCCTGACCTGGATCGGCACCCCGGCGCAAGGCTCGCAGATCATCGTCGGGCCGCTGGAGAAAGAGGTGTCGTACGTGCCCTTACAACTCGATTTCCCCATCCCCAACGCCGCCGTCAAAGCCATTGCCAAAGGCGCAGCCTCGGTCGGCTATGTGCGCCGTCGCAGCGATGAAAGCGACCGCCGCTCAAAAAATGCCAGCGTCACCGTGATTGGCGACATCAGCCAGTTAGTCGCCCCCACCGTCGACGAGGCACCGGGCGGAACGTTGCCACCCGAAACGCCTTGGGCGACTGTGCAGATCCCTTGGTATCCCGGTCGCAACAGCAGCGACCTGCTCAACCTGATCTGGTGGGCCCTGGCGCCCGGTAACGACACCGTTTATTACGAAGATCCGCGCCCGGTCGGCAACGTAGCGGACAATCAGCCCGTCCTGCGCAGCGTGAGCAATGCCGAAATCCAGCGTTTCAATGGCCTGAACGTCAAGGTCTATTACGTCGTCACCAACAGCGAAACGGGGCTGTTGAGCGTTCGCGAGTCGCTGCCGTTCATGATGCAGGTCGGCGTCGCCCTGCCGACGTTCGACCGGCCGGAAGTCGAGGGCGCAGATGCCAACGACGTGCTCGATCCGGACAACGTGCCACCCACCGGTGCCACGCTGGTGGTGCCGTACCTCGGCACCCGCGACAAGGATCGTGTGAACTACCGTTGGCGCGGCTCTGCCAGCGGCGGTAGCGTCAGTAGTCATGTCGACCTGATCCCTGCCACCGCTGGCCGGCCTGTGCGGATTACCGTTGAGAAAAAATACGTGACCACCAACCTGAACGGTACGGTGGTTGCCGATTACAGCATTCAGCGGGCGGGCGAGACGCTGGGGCATTCTCATGAGTTGACGTTGCGCATCGGGACGGCGCTGGGGGAGCTGCCGCCACCGTTCCTTGTAGCACCGGCCAAAGATCCGATTGATGTCCTGGCCTACCCGGACGGGGTGACGGTGCGCATCGAATACCCAGAAGCATTGAGCGGCGACCAGGCATGCCTGGAGGAAGACAATCCACCGGCAGGTTGGCCGCCGTTTCCGTTGGTGGAATTCAACAGCAACAAGCGAGTGAACACACTGTTGAGCCCCGCATTCCTAGCGGCGCGACATGGAACGGTGATCGAGCTGCGCGGGAACTTGTATCGCAACGGTGGCCACGCTGGCCAATCAGACGCGATCAAGGTGAGACTGCTGAAAATTATCGATGAAGACCCGCGTCTTCCTACACCTAATATCGACGGCAACACCAGTAAAGAGTTGAGCGTTCAAGACCTCACAACAGACGCACGGATTCTCGCGGAAAGATGGCCGTTGTTCGAACCAGGACAACCGATCTGGGCAACCTGTAGAGGCTTTGACAAGAACGGCGAGCCGATAACCAACGACGTCAGGTCGGGAGAGCCCAATGATTCGCCGGATGGATTGTCCCTGGCGGCTCCGATTGAGTGGTTAAAAGAACTGAAGGACGGAACTGAGCTGACGATCAGCGTGAAAGTAAATCTTGACGGAATAGCCAGTGAGTTGACCGCGACAGCCTGCCCACGACGAATCTATAGCCTTAGAGGCACCCAGAGAGATGAAAACTTTGATAATGTCCCCCCTCAACTTATAGGGCCATTGGAAACTTTAGATACTGGTGCGATAAGCATCATTAATCAAAGCTCAACAGGATCACTAAAAATCGTCACATTTAATAGGGATAGCGCTTCAGGGGCGATAGAAGGAAACGTGTTAATTAACGAGAGCGCTGTAACCAAATTCAGGATAGAGCTCAAAGCCCCCGTGCAAAAATTAAGCTTTTACTACGCAGACGTTCAAGCCACCCTCGGAAAGATCCTGTTCTATGGCCCAGAGGGATATATAGACGAAAGACCACTAATCAGCAGCGCAGGTATTTCACAGTTAATTTTTTCCGCGGCGAACATCAATTACATTGAATTTTATAACGGAGGCGAAGAACAAGTAATTTTCGATAACTTTATGTTCAACTGATTTCTGTAAGCGCCTCGATTGGGGCGCTTGAAACCCGCTCGATGTACGCCGTGACCGCAGACTTCAAAAACGAAGAACTGCTGGCCGATGCCTGCGAAACACTCGCTTCAGCCAGAACCATCGCCAATGATTTCGCCCACCTCATACCGGCGTCGCAGCGCAGGACGCTGCTGGGCATCGCGCAACTGATCATGCTTGGCGAGCTGGCGGTGAATCGGGCGCTGGATAATCTGCAGTTGCCGGGCTAAGAAGGCAGGCAAGAACCTGTGGCGAGGGGATTCATCCCCGATCGGTTGCGCAGCAGCCGTAAACCCTGAACTCGCGGTATTTCTGAAAATTTGCAGTGACAGGATTTGGGTCTGCTGCGCAACCCAGCGGGAGCAAGCTCCCTCGCCACAGTGACTGCGGCAGGAGCCGACGTTTCATTGGGTCAGGCGGGGGAGCTGGCGGTGAATCGAGCGCTGGATAATCTGCAGTTGCCGGGCTAAGAAGGCAGGCAAGAACCTGTGGCGAGGGGATTCATCCCCGATCGGTTGCGCAGCAGCCGTAAACCCTGAACTCGCGGTATTTCTGAAAATTTGCAGT